>DASRPN010000059.1:0-3586 GCA_035646355.1 Pyrinomonadaceae bacterium
GGAGAAAATTGTGGGTCAAAAAGTTCATCCATACGGTTTTCGACTCGGCTACAACAAAGACTGGCACTCTCACTGGTTCGCCAAGAAACAGTTTGGAGAGTTTCTGCTGGAAGATCTGAAGTTGAAGCGCGATCTGAAACAGCGCTTTGTCGGCGCCGGCGTTTCGCACGTTGACATCGAGCGCGCCGCCAATCGTTTGAAGATCATCATCTACACCTCGCGTCCGGGCATCATCATCGGCCGCAAGGGCGCTGAGATCGACAAGCTGAAGAGCGATCTCTCGATGAAGACCGGCCGCGAAGTGCTCGTCTCCATCCAGGAGATTCACAAGCCGGAACTCAACGCGCAACTCCAGGCCGAAAAGATTGCAGCGCAGCTCGAGAAGCGCATCGCTTTTCGTCGCGCGATGCGAAAAGCCGTCGAGGAGTCGCTTCGCTTTGGCGCTCAAGGGATCAAAGTGAAAGTCAGTGGCCGTTTAAACGGCGCTGAAATCGCCCGCAGCGAGTGGCACTTGCAGGGTCAACTGCCGTTGCACACGTTGCGTGCGGACATCGATTACGGTCTCGCGGAAGCGCGAACGACGTTCGGACAGATTGGCGTCAAGGTTTGGATTTACCGCGGCGAGATTCTCGATCCGAAAGCGGCGATGGCCCGTGGCACCGGATCGGATCCGATCAACGAAACACGCGTCGGCGAACGCGAGCGACGTCCACGCACGCGCCGCGAACGTGAAGGTCGCGAAGGTGGACCAGACGGACGTAGACCCCGGGGTGACAATCAGTAGGAGATTGAGAAATTCGAATTTCGAAATTCGAATTTCGAAATGGTGAAACATCATGTTGATGCCGAAGAAAGTTAAGCACCGGAAGCAGATGCGCGGACGCATGACCGGCGTTGCGACTCGCGGCAGCGAGATCAGCTTCGGTGAGTACGGGCTCAAGTGCCTCGAGCCAGCGTGGATCACGGATCGCCAGATTGAAGCTGCTCGTATCGCCATGACGCGTCACATCAAACGCGGCGGGAAGATCTGGATCCGCATGTTTCCCGATAAACCGGTGACCAAGAAGCCGGCGGAAACTCGTATGGGCAAAGGCAAAGGCGCGCCGGAATACTGGGTCGCCGTAGTCAAACCCGGCAGGATTCTTTACGAGATCGAAGGCGTCGACGAGGCCACCGCGCGCGACGCGATGCGCCTCGCCGCTCAGAAGCTTCCGATCAAGACCAAGTTTGTGACCCGCGCCGATCAGGAAGGGGGCGCGATCTAGCAATGAAAAAGCGAGAAGAACTCGACAAGCTACGTGACCTCGGCGACGACGAATTGCGAGCAGAAGCTGCGCGTCTGCGTGAGTCGCTGTTTCGTCTGAACTTCAAATTGGCATTGGGCGAGGTTGACGCCGTCAAACGCATTCGTCAGGAAAAGAAATCGCTGGCGCGCATCGAGACGCTTACACAGCAGCGTGCGAAAGCCACTACTTAAGACTTAAAGAGAAGAGAATGGCAGAGAATCAAGAAAACATCACCCAAAGCGGAGCGGAGCAGGCGCCGTCTGCGGCGAGCGACGGAGCGCAACCCAAGGCGAGCCGGGCCAATCGTTCGCAAAAGGTCGGTACAGTTGCGTCTGACAAGATGACCAACACTGTGATCGTCCGTGTCGACCGGTTAGTACGTCATCGCAAGTATCGCCGTTACGTGCGGCGCACGTCGAAGTTCATGGCGCACGATGAGTTGGGTGCGAGCATTGGCGACAAGGTGCGCATCGTGGAAACGCGACCGATGTCCGCCCGCAAACGCTGGCGCGTGATTGAGATCGTTCAAAAGGCCGCGAAGTAAATTTCGAATTTCCAAATTCGAAATCGTATTTCGAAGTGAGGGTTTAACTATGATTCAGATGCAAACCTCGTTGGAGGTTGCTGACAATTCGGGAGCTCGCCGCGTGGAGATGATCATGCCGATTGGCGGATCCACGGGAAAAATTGCGAGCCTGGGCGACCGGATTAAAGTGACGGTCAAAGAGGCTTCTCCCGACGGTACCATCAAGAAGGGCACGGTGCAGGACGCCGTCATCGTGCGCACGCGCAAGGAAGTGCGACGCGCCGACGGTACTTACGTCCGGTTCGATCAGAACGCGGCCGTCTTGATCAAGGAAGATGGAACGCCGATCGGCACTCGCGTATTTGGTCCGGTCGCGCGCGAACTGCGCGATAAGAACTTTATGAAAATTGTTTCGCTCGCGCCGGAGGTGATTTAACAATCATGGCAGGTAAAAAGCGCTCGAAGATCCGGAAGAACGATCAGGTGGCGATCATCGCCGGGCGCGACAAAGGCCGGCGTGGACGCGTGCTGGAAGTGGCGCCGGCTAAAGGAAAGATTCGCGTTGAAGGCATTGGGATGATCAAACGCCACCAGAAGGCGAACCCGCAGGCGAACAAAGCGGGCGGCATCATCGACAAGGAGTCGTTCATCGACATCTCGAACGTTCAGCTCATCGACCCGCAGTCGGGTAAACCAACGCGCGTGAAGTACCACGTTGAGAGCGATGGTGCGAAGACGCGGATGGCGGCGAAGAGCGGACACTCGGTTGAAAAATAGTATTCCGCGAAGTCGGAATTTGAGGACCTGAAATGGCTGCAAGGTTAAAAGAGCGATATCAGAAAGACGTGGCGCCGCAGATTGCCCGCGAGTTTGGCATCACTAACCCGATGGGCATCCCGAAACTCGAGAAGATCGTACTCAACATGGGGATGGGAGAAGCCATCGCCAACGCCAAGATTCTCGACACGGCCGCCGACGAGTTGCGGGCGATCACGGGGCAGAAGCCGGTGATCACGAAAGCGAAGAAATCGATCGCGTCGTTCAAGTTGCGACAGAACATGCCGATCGGCGTCGTTGTCACGTTGCGTGGCGATCGCATGTACGAGTTTTTCGATCGGCTGGTGTCAGTCGCGCTGCCGCGCGTAAGAGACTTCCGCGGGGTGTCGCCGAAGGCGTTCGACGGCCGCGGCAACTACACCATAGGCATTCGCGAACAACTGATCTTCCCTGAGATCGATTTCAACAAGGTGGACAAGCTGCGCGGGATGAACATTTCGATCGTTACGACCGCGCGAACTGACGAGCACGCACGAGCATTGTTGAAGGGTTTAGGAATGCCCTTCCGGACTTAAACGATTAACGAACTGAAGAACGTATGGCAAAGAAATCACTGATTGCGAAGGCTGCACGCAAACCGAAGTTTTCGGTCCGGGCTTACACTCGTTGTAAACGCTGTGGACGGCCGCGAGGATACTTGCGGAAGTTCAATTTGTGCCGCATCTGTTTTCGCGAGTTGGCACTCCAGGGTCAGATCCCCGGGGTTGTTAAGTCTAGCTGGTAACGAAATTTCGAAATGCGAATTTCGGAGTTCTTAGAATTCGCAATTCCGCAATTCGAAATTCGAAATTGAGACACGGAGTTTTTTCATGACTGATCCCATTGCCGATATGTTGACGCGAATCCGCAACGCCATCGCGGCGAAGCACTCGCGCGTCGACGTTCCGGCTTCAAAGCTCAAACTCGAGATCGCCCGCATTCTCAAGGAAGAGGGCTA
>DASRPN010000060.1:0-13689 GCA_035646355.1 Pyrinomonadaceae bacterium
ACGATGACTTTACGCCCCAGGTAATTCCTGAACGGGCGGTTGAAATATAAATTCAAGTCGCTATACAAGCGACCAGCTGAGTCCACACTATCTTCGCGGCGGTAGCTGATGAAAATCTTTAGAGGACGTCTTCGAAAAGACCATCGGGTATTACTCATATGGCCCCCGACCGATTGGGATTCCTTCGAACAACCTTAGCGATTTCACGCCAGGGCAGGCGAGAAGAGGTGCGAACGGTTGAGGCTTATATCACAGACATGATGAGACTACGAATGAGCGCCCAACGTTGCTAGTAACTTTTGATTCTTTCTGCCAGTAGCGGAATCGGCACGTAATCGGTTGAGTGAGATCACAACAACTTAGCGCTCGCGAGGCAGGCCACGTGATTGCAACTCATTCCGATCTCAAAGCCACAAGCGGATCGACTCTCGTCGCGCGGCGGGCGGGGATGTAACAAGCCACCAGCGCTACGACAACAATCGTAACAGCCGCTATCGGCAGAATTAGCGGATCACGTGTTGGCAATGACGGGATTAGGCTGATCAATAGTTTCGACACGCCGTACGCACCTGCGCCTCCCAACAACACTCCAATCATCACCAGGATCGCACCTTTACCCAATACCAACCGCAGTACATCGCGAGACTGCGCGCCCAACGCCATACGAACTCCGAATTCTCCGGTACGTTGGACCACCGTGTACGAAACAACTCCGTAGATTCCGATCGCCGCCAGAATTAAACCAACCGTCGCAAACGCTCCGAGCAAACTCCCAAGCAGAGATATACTGCCAAGTCCCTGATTGACCGCATTTCGTGCCGTGCGAATCCTGTGAACCGGCAACTCCGGATCTATTCCGGCAATCGAGCCGCGCAAACTGTTAGCAATTGTTTCTGCACTCGACGGAGTGCGAAGAACTAGCGTGAGATAGTCGGGAGCAGCCTGCGTCACAGGCACAAACGCGGCAAACCGTGTGTATGGTTCTCGGAGACTACCCGGAAACGCGACGTCATTAACTACGCCCACGATTTCGTAAAACTCCCTCTCTGGACCGGTACCACTTATGCGCTTTCCGATCGGATTCTCGTTGGGCCAAAAAATACGAGCGGCGGTTTCGTTGATGACCACCACGTTCGGGTGATCGGTTGTATCGGATGTGTTGAACGTACGACCCTGTTGTAAGCGAGCACCCAACGTTTCGAAGTAGTCGCCATTCACCGGTTCGAAAAACATTTCCGGATACTTATCGGGCGGAGGCTCGGGTCGTCCTTCAACCAGAAACGAACTACTGCTGTTGAAACCAAACACCGGGTGCGATCCGCCAATGCCAACGTGCTGCATGCCGGGCAACGCGCGCAGTCGATTCTCCAATTCCGTCAGGAAAACAAGTCGTTGCTTATCGCTCGCATACTTCTCTCCGCGAAGACTCATCTGCGCAATCACCAATCCATCGACCTGCCAGCCTGGATCGGAATTGATGAAGCGTTGCAAGCCACGCAGGAACAATCCGGCTGCTGCAAGCAATACCATCGCAAACGCAACTTCACCCACGATCAGCATGTGCCGCAATCGGTGCTGAGATCGTCCAGCGGTGGATCCGCGTGAGTTCTCCCGCAGCGTTAGGTTCACGTTCGCCCGCGATGCTAACCAGGCAGGAACAGTCCCAAACAGAACTCCAGTAAACAGCGAACACAGCAGTGCAAAGCCAAACACTTTGTAATCGAGTTGCACGCTTGCTCCGGGTAAATCCGCGAACAGGCGAGCGCTGATGAAACGAACAGCACCAAGTGCAACGAGCAGACTTATTACTCCTCCGATTAGCGCCAGAAGGATGCTCTCGATTAAGGAGTGTCGCAGCAGTCGCCACCGACCGGCACCAAGAGCAGCGCGCACAGCGAGTTCGCGCGATCGCGTCGCCGTGCGAACGAGCTGAAGGTTAGCCAGGTTTGCGCACGCAATGAGCAACACAAAACCTGCAAGTCCAAATGTGAACCACATAACAGTTCGACCGATACTGTCCGACATCGATCGCTGAAGCGGCTCGAGTCGCACGCTTTCGCCTGGATTAGACGAGTTTTGCTGGCCGATGTTAGCGGCCAGAGTAATCATGCTTTGCTCAGCTTGTTCGATTGAGACGCCAGGCTTGAGTCGACCAAAGGATGACAGATAGTTGGAACCACGATTTGTTTTCCGTTCCGGAGTAAAGGACATCGGCTGCCACATATCCAGCGGTCCCCAGAGAATCGGATGTTCAAATCCGGGCGGCATCACGCCGACTATCTCCACCGTTTTTCCATCGAGCTGAATCTTTCGTCCGACGATGTTTGGATCGCTGCCAAAACGGCGCGTCCAAAAGCTGTCGGTCAGGACGATCACGCCCTCAGCGCCGGGCTCGAATTCTTCGGGCTTGAATAAACGGCCGTACGCCGGTGGAACTCCCAACATTGGGAAGAAATCAGCGGTTGCTGCAAGGCTGCGCAGCCGTTCGGCGGTTTGACCAGGTTCGGCGAGATTACGGGTGGTGAAGTTGTAAGCCGCCATCTTCTCGAAGACCGAATTCTGGTCGCGCTGATCGAAAAAATTCCCGGCGGAATGCGGCCAGCTTTGAGAGTGTGGCGAGGTGCGCCATACGCGCATCAATCGTTCGGACTGCGGGTACGGCAGCGCGCCAAATAGAAACGTATTCAGCACACTAAACATTGCGGTATTTATGCCGATACCTAATGCCAGCGTCAGCGCCGAAACCACTGTAAAACTCCTATGCTTCAACAGCATTCGGAGGCTAAAGCGCACGTCCTGTGATGCACTCGTCATACCTTGTCTCCATTCAGTGAATAAAGCAGGCTTCGCATTTTTTAATGTAGCTTGAAGTAGTTATTAAGAGAACACCTCGCGCGCTACGATTGTGACAGCTAATCGCGTAGCGTCGAATGGATCAATCCAAGAATCTCATCGGCGACATCTTGTGGAAGATGGTCGTGTGTCAGGCACTCAACGAGTGCGGTGAGGTCGAGTACCCGGCAGACCCGGCGCCAATCATCAGGAAGGAAGCCTCCGGATTCGACAAATGCGCGCGAGAAGTATGGCTCGCGCAAAGGCGTGTCGTCCGGTTCGTATCGCAGGAAGTTCCCAACGTCTAACAACGGCGAGCCCGAGAGTGCAAACTCCCAATCAAGCACGGCCGTAACTTGCCAACGTCCGTTTACGCAATTCACAAGAATGTTTCGGTTGCCAAAGTCACAATGGACCAGGTAGCTATCGTCATCGAACGCTCGCATCCGGTCCGCCCATGACCAGATGAAGTTGTGTAATTGATGCTGAAGTGAGACGTCGATTCGCTGTTGTAAGTGTTTTGATTCTAAAAAGGAATCGAGTAGACGCGGGATTGGATCAGGACCTTCCATATAGCGAGCGCCAACCGATAGATCGTTGTCCATCTCTAGTCGCCCCGGTTTTGGGAATTGGAATTTACCGATGCGTGCCAAAGTCTCGCCGACTGATGCTGCCGCCTGATGAATTGCATCAAGATCGTTTGTTCGTTTTAGTTGTTGAAAAGTCACGCCGTCTACGAAATCCAAGATCGAGAACGGCGGTGAATCAGCGATGCCATTTGGCTCAGCGTGAATCACTGCCGGGACCGGTACCGTCGAGCGTACCAATTGAAGAACTGCGCTTTCCTTCAAACATATTGCAGCGTCCCCTCGATAAATTCGCAAAACAACCGGTGGCTGGCGTGAGCCGAATTCGACCTTGATATTTGTATTGATTAAACCGCCCGAGAGGAGTGAAGTGGCGGAGATTTCCAAAGCAGGGAAAGCGATTCTTATGCAGTCGCGAATCAGTGCTGGGCCAACCATGTTCCTTCGGCGCGAATAGTTTACCGCTGCCAATAACTCTTGATTCGTTCTGCTAGCAACGGAAACGGCACGTAATCCGCGCTGCGGCCAGCGCGGCGAAGTTCGCCGACCATGCGCATTGCGCCGTCGGCGTTGCGCGTGTGTACCAGGATCGTCGAGGCGCGTTGGAGTTGTGGATTCGAACAGAGCCAGGTTGCAATCGCGTAGCCTGTTCGTTCGTCGTCGGTGGAGTCCGCGTGGTAATGCTCGGGATGCAGATCGTGGTCGAGAAAAATGGCGTCGTACGATCCGGCGCTCAACAGTTTTTGCGCTTCGCTAACGTTGCTGGCGATGTCGATAGAGTCGCCTTTGAAGCGTGTCGTAAACCAGCGATGCCTTCGTTCATCATCGTCCAGCAGAAACACACGAATCGGATGTCGCTCCGCGCGCACGGAGCTGATACCAAGTTTTCTAAGCACCGACTGCCACAAACTCATACAAATTCTTCGGTTCCCCTGATAAAACGCCAAAACGCCGCCGCCGATTACGGCGCACGCCGAGTATAAGGTATTCTAAGGTGACTTTTGGTTTAGGGTCACTCAGTCTACATGATAAATGGAAGCGAACTCCGCAAAGCGGAGAGTACGGACGTTTGCGAACAATGCTTTGGCACCGGCACGAAGATCGATCCGGTGAAAGGGGCGCTTCCTTGCCCGTGTCGTAAGTCTGATCGCTTCCGCAAAGTGATCGCCGCGGCGCGTATCCCTCGCCGTTACGAGAGGTGTGCATTCGCGAATTTCAGCAGCATACCCGGCACGTCGCAGGATAACGCACTGCTTCACGCGCATAAGTTTGCGAACGAGTATCCGGCGGTCGAACGCGGCCTGCTGTTCATGGGGCCGGCCGGCGTCGGCAAGACTCACCTCGCAGTTTCAATCATCAGAGACCTGATCGAGAAAGGCTTTGCCGGACTATTCTACGAATTCGGATCGCTCCTCAAGGAAATCCAGGATTCCTACAACCCCATCTCAAAATCATCGGAGTTGAAAGTGCTCGCACCCGTCTTCCAGACCGACGTGCTGGTGCTGGACGAGCTCGGCGCCACTGTACCGACTGACTGGGTGCGCGACACTATGTATCAGATCATCAACAAACGTTACAACGACAACAAACTGACCATCTTCACCACCAATTACTCTGATAAGAACAAGGAGCTCGAGGAGCGAATCACGTACCGACTGCGCAGCCGTCTTTTTGAAATGTGCACCAACATCGTGATTGATGGAGAAGACTACCGGCGCCGTCGGCCGGACTTTTGATAGATGCCCAAACGCACTGATATTCACAAGATTCTGATCATCGGCTCCG
Organism: Pyrinomonadaceae bacterium; assembly: GCA_035646355.1. Taxonomy (GTDB): domain Bacteria; phylum Acidobacteriota; class Blastocatellia; order Pyrinomonadales; family Pyrinomonadaceae; genus PSRF01. The sequence goes on from DASRPN010000060.1 coordinate 5,205, forward strand.
GACCGATCGTTATCGGTCAAGCCTGCGAATTTGATTATTCGGGGACGCAAGCCTGCAAAGCGCTGCGCCAGGAAGGCTACGAGATCGTGCTGGTCAACTCGAATCCGGCCACGATCATGACCGACCCGGAAACAGCCGACATCACCTATATCGAGCCACTCACAGTCGCGGCTGTCACCGAGATCATTCGTCGCGAAAAACCGGACGCGTTGCTGCCGACAGTGGGCGGCCAAACGGCACTAAACCTCGCGATTGCACTCTCCGACTCTGGCGTGTTGCAGCAGTACGGCGTCGAAATGATCGGGGCGAATCGCGATGCGATCAAAGTCGCCGAGAACCGCCTCTTGTTCAAACAGGCGATGGACGAAGCGGGACTCGAAATGCCGCGGGGCGGGTTTGCGAAGTCATTGGACGAAGCGAATGAGATCGTCCAAAGCACCGGTTACCCGGCGATCATCCGTCCTTCGTTCACCCTCGGTGGCACCGGCGGCGGCACAGCTTACAACCCCGAGGAATTTGAAGAGATCATTCGCGGCGGTCTCGCGGCGTCGCCGATACACGAAGTGTTGATCGAAGAATCGATCCTGGGTTGGAAAGAGTTTGAACTCGAGGTGATGCGCGATCTTGCGGACAACGTGGTGATCATCTGCTCGATTGAGAACTTCGATCCGATGGGCGTGCACACGGGCGACTCGATCACGGTCGCGCCTGCACAAACTCTTACGGATCGCGAGTATCAACTGATGCGCGACCTCGCGATTCGCGTCATTCGCAAAGTCGGCGTCGAAACAGGCGGATCGAATATTCAGTTTGGAGTGGATCCCGAGAACGGCGACATTCGTATCATCGAAATGAACCCGCGCGTCTCGCGGTCGTCAGCGCTGGCTTCGAAAGCGACCGGCTTTCCGATCGCCAAGATGGCTGCCAAGCTTGCCGTAGGTTATACACTCGACGAAATCCCCAACGACATCACTCGGAAGACGCCCGCTTCATTCGAACCCACCATCGATTACGTTGTCGCGAAGATTCCGAAGTGGGACTTCGAGAAGTTCCGCGAAGCGGAAGACGTGCTCGGCACGCAGATGAAATCAGTTGGCGAAGTGATGGCCATCGGCCGGACGTTCAAAGAGGCGCTGTTCAAAGGACTGCGTTCGCTTGAGGCCGTGAAGCCGCTTCGCCTCGAAGACATCTCCAACGACGAGCTGCAACGCAAACTTGCGCGCCCAAACTCGCACCGATTCTCTTACATCACGTATGCGCTGCAACACGACTGGCCCATCTCCGAGATTTACCGTCTGTCGAAGATCGATCCGTGGTTTCTCGATCAGTTGAAACAAGTGATGGAGATTCAGCGCGACATCGAAGGTAGGAAGCTGGAAGACATTTCGGCGGACGAGTTGCGCGCGTTCAAGGAAGTTGCTTTGTCTGACCGGCGTCTCGCCTATCTAACCGAGCGTTCGGAAGACGACGTGCGCGCCTATCGCAAGCGTCTCGGAATCGTTCCGGTTTACAAACGCGTGGATACGTGCGGCGCTGAGTTTGAATCGCACACGCCATATCTTTACTCGACATACGAAGAAGAAGACGAGGCGCAACCGACGAATCGTCGCAAGATCATGATCCTCGGTTCCGGTCCAAATCGCATCGGGCAGGGAATCGAGTTCGACTACTGCTGTTGTCACGCATCATTCGCGCTGCACGAGGCGGGATTCGAGACGATCATGGTCAACTGCAATCCTGAAACTGTCTCGACCGACTACGACACGTCCGATCGTCTTTACTTCGAGCCGCTAACGTTCGAAGACGTTATGAACATCGTCGATGTCGAGAAGCCTGAAGGAGTGATCGTCCAGTTTGGTGGTCAGACTCCGTTGAATCTCGCGATGCGACTGCAACACGCGGGTGTCAAAGTGATTGGCACGTCGCCCGATTCGATCGATCTCGCAGAAGATCGTAAGCGTTTTGGTGCGTTGTTACAGGAACTTGGCATACCACAGCCAGACAACGGAATGGCAGCGTCAATCGAAGACGCGCGCGAAGTTGCGGCGCGGATCGGATACCCGGTGCTGGTGCGTCCGAGTTACGTTCTTGGCGGACGCGCGATGGCGATCGTTTACGATCAGGAACAGTTGGACCAGTACGTTCTCAATGCTGTCGGTTTCACGCCGGATCGCCCGGTGTTGATCGACAAGTTCCTCGAACAGGCGGCGGAATTTGACGTCGATGCGCTAGCTGATGAGACTGCGGTCGTAATCGCGGGCATCCAGGAGCACATCGAAGAAGCGGGCATTCATTCCGGCGACTCGTCGTGCGTGTTGCCTCCTGTGCGGATTGATCCAGAACATCTCGAGACGATGCGTCATTACACGCGCAGACTGGCGCAGGCGCTCTCGGTTAGCGGGTTGATGAACATCCAGTTTGCTATCAAGGACCATCGCGTTTACGTGCTGGAAGTTAACCCGCGTGCTTCGCGCACAGTGCCGTTTGTTTCGAAAGCGACGGGCGTTCCAATCGCGCGTATCGCTGCACTCGTGATGGCCGGACAGAAACTCGCAAGCTTTAACTTGCCGGAGGAACTGACGGTCAATAGGTTCTTCATCAAGTCGCCCGTGTTTCCATTTGCGAAGTTCCCCGGAGTCGATCCGATCCTGAGTCCGGAGATGCACTCGACGGGCGAGGTAATGGGCATCGGCGACACGTTCGGCGAGGCGTACGGCAAAGCGATGACGGCCGCCGGCGTGAGTCTGCCGCGAAAAGGAAAAGCGTTTCTGAGCGTAAAGGACAGCGACAAGGGTACGGCAGTATTGCTGGCGCGGAAGTTGAACCGCCTGGGGTTTGAGGTCGTTGCCACACTTGGCACCGCCGCGCGGCTGCGCGAAGTGGGACTGGAGGTCGAGGACGTTTTCAAAGTCAACGAGGGCAGACCCAACATCGCGGACTACATCAAGAGCGGTGACATATCGCTCATCATCAACACGCCGTTGGGCCGTGTGTCGCGTTTCGACGAACAGGCGATTCGTCGCGCGGCACTGCAATACAACGTGCCCTGTGTGACGACGATGACCGGTGCGCGTGCGCTTGTCGAAGCAATTGCGGCAGAGGAATCGCACGCGACGCCAAATGTGCGTTCGCTTCAGGAATTGCACGAGAATCGCCACACGGTCGACGCGGTTTCATCAGTGGGAGACTAGAACAAGGTGGGCATTAATTCTGCGGAAACAATTCGCCGGATATTCGACGAATGTCGAACAATCGGAGTGGTTGGACTTTCTTCTGATTCGTTGCGTCCCTCGCACGGCGTTTCCAGTTATATGCGTGCGCGCGGGTACAAAGTCATCGCCGTAAATCCCAACGAAACAGAAGTGTTTGGCGAGAAGGCGTATCCCGATCTGTTCGCCGTGCCGGAAAAGGTTGACCTTGTTGACGTGTTTCGCCGTTCGGATGAAGCAGGAAAAGCGGTGGACCAGGCGATTGCTGTCGGCGCGAAAGCAGTTTGGTTACAGGAAGGTGTGATCGACGGCGACGCAGCGCAACGAGCGTTAGACGCGGGACTGCTCGTGGTAATGGATCGGTGCTGGTTGAAAGAGCACATGAGGAACAGCAGGTAGGTTATGGGCACGCAGATCCGGGCCGTGGTTATCACCGTCAGCGATGCTTGCGCGAGTGGTCATCGCGCAGACACGTCCGGCCAGGCGCTGGTTGAACTGCTGAACGAACTCGGCGCTGAAATCGCCGAAAAGAGAATCCTTTCGGATGATCTCGACCCCCTCATGCGCACGCTGCGAGAGATCTGCGACCGTGGCGACGTGAACTTGATCGTCACTACCGGCGGCACCGGTCTTGGACCACGCGACAACACTCCGGAAGCAACGTTGAAAGTGATCGAGCGCGAGGCGCCGGGTGTAGCAGAGGCGATACGAGCGGAGTCGTTGAAGGTTACGCCCATGGCGATGATCTCGCGTGGCGTCTGCGGCATTTGCGGCGGGACACTGATCGTCAACCTCCCAGGTTCGCCGAAAGCTGTAAAAGAGAGTTTCGCCGTGATTAAGCCGGTACTCTCACATGCAGTCGATCTCCTGGCCGGCAAAACACAGCACTAAAGCGAGATTCCCGCAAGGTGCAAAGGCGCAAAGGAAGACAGCGACGAGAGCGTCTTGTTGACCTCACATTCTCCGGCTTCCTTTGCGTCTTTGCGCCTTTGCGGGAAAACTCAACCGTTAACTCGTGACCGCAGGTGATCGATTATCACTCCCTCGCGCAGCGACCATGCGCACGTGCGCAACGAGTCGATGCCTAGCGCTTGCATCGTTTCCTCCAACACTGTTGCGCCTGCAACGATGATCTCCGCGCGTCGCGTCGAGAGCCCGAAGGAATGCCGCTGAGTGGTGTTCATAACGGCGAGCATCGCATTCAACTTCTTAAGGTCTTTGAGTTTGATGACCGACTTCCGCTTATCGGATTCACCATTGCCTCCGACCGCTTGGAAACGCAATGCAGCGTTCACCGCGAGAATCGTCCCCGACGTCCCGGTTGCGGCGTCCCAATTATGTTCGTGTAGTTCCCGCGCGGGGCGCTCGAGCGCCTTCCGGATCTCCCTGCGAAGCTGGTCCAATTGGTCCAAGCTCGGCGGATCGGAAGTCAGGAATCGCTCCGTCAGCCCAACAGCACCGAGTTTCATCGAAAGCAGCGTGAGCGGTTTCCCTTTGCGAAAGATCGAGATCTCGGTGGAGCCGCCGCCGATGTCGATGTTTAGAGTCGCCGCACCTCTGTTGCTACAACCCTGCGACGCAGCAAGGCCGATCAGACGCGCCTCTTCAGTTCCCGACAACACCGCCACGCGCACGCCGGTTTTCTTTTCCATTTTCTGAATGAAGCGCTCGGAATTATTCGCCTCGCGCACGGACGCGGTCGCAATCGCCACGATCGATTCAGCACCACGCGCATCGGCGACCGCGCGCAGCCTGTTGATGCACTTGGCAGCGCGCCGTATCGCGTCGCGGCTGATGTAGCCCTTCAGCAACGTCTCATGGCCCAGTCGCACAATTTCGCGCTTGCGAGCGAGCACGGCGAAAGAATCACGGGCGGCTGCGTCAACCACCACGAGCTTGATGGAGTTTGATCCGATGTCGATGGCCGCAAACTTCAAGGCAGGACCTTCTTGTTGCGGTCAACCAAGTTTACGGGCGTTTTGGAAGGAGGTGTTTTTTCTCGCAGCGGTTGTAACGGACTGACGTTATCCTCCGACACCGCGCGGTCGTCGACGATCTTCATCACGGCGCGACGCAGATCGGCCGCCACCGAGCGGACGGATCGCGAAGCATTCAGCACGTGAAATCCGTATTCACCGCTCATCCGATCGAATACCTTCAACATGCGCGTTTGATACTCGATAAAGCTGTCGTAAAAGTCTCCGCCAAGGCTCAGGTCCATGCCCGACTCCCAGTAGTCAAAGCCGCGGCCCGAGGTGAGCACACGCTCGACGAGTTGCTGCGGTGATGAGATGCGCAGGTAGAACACCGCGTCGGGAACAAGCGCCATGCTGTAGATCGATCTGATCCAGCCGGAGTCGATGCCGCGCACTTCAGCGCGAGCCATGGCGGAAAAAATGTAACGATCGGTGAGAACGACAAAACCCGAACGCAACGCAGGCAACATTTCGTTTTCGAGTCGGTCGATAAAGTCGGTGGCGTAGAAGAGTTGCATCGTGAGGCGACCGAGAGTGTGTCCGGTCTTCGCTTCTTTGATACCTCGTCCGGCGAGCACGGATCGCGTCATGCCTGTATCGAGCACGGCATGGCCGCGCGATTCAAGCCACGTTCGAAGCAACGCGATATGCGTCGAGCGGCCCACGCCGTCGGTACCCTCGATGACGATCAACTTGCCGCTGTACTCTTCGTGCTCTACGCCCGGCAGCGGTGTTCCGTATGAATGTTTCTGGTTAATGGGACCTTGACCGCCTTCTCTTGAGATGTGGACTAATCAACATGCGCATCTCGCGTTGTTGTCTTTCAATCGAGCGACTCGCGTCGATCACCGTCAATCCAAACTCCGAAACCATGCGATCATACTCTTCGAGGATGCGGCCCTGAAAGATCTTGAAACTCTCTTCCGGATCGTCGGACCAACCGAGGTCCATGCCGGCCTCGTAATGCTTGAGACTTGGTCTACCCGAAACGATACGATCGATCGCGACGTCCAGCGGCGCTCGGAAGAAGAAAGCGACCGTGGGTTTGACGGCGAACGAATAAACGTCACGCACCCAACCACGATCGCAACCGCGAACGACGTCGCGAGCATACGCCGTGTAGATGTAACGATCGGCGAGCACGATCGCGCCGGCTTTCAACGGCGGAATGATGTCGCGCTCGGTGCGGTCCGCAAAATCAGTCGCGTGCAGCAACGAAAAAGTCGCGGGCGTGAACAGGTGACGTTTCTTGGCGCGTTTTGTCGTATCCTTGACGAGCGGCGAGGAGTTCCACTCGGAGAAGAACACGGGATACCCTTCTGCCTTGAGCCACTGGTGGAGCAACGCGAGTTGTGTCGATTTACCGCTGCCGTCAGTGCCTTCGACAACGAAGAGTTTGCCGGGAAATTGATGTTGTCCGTATGAAATCATCGGCGCACGAGACTAGGTTATCAGTGTTACAGCAGTGTGAAACGCCAACATATATTACGGGGATCTATGCGAATTTTGTACCTTTTACGGCATGCCAAATCAAGCTGGAAAGATGAAACGTTACGCGACTTTGACCGTCCGCTGAAAGGCCGCGGGCGCCGGGCGGCAGAGCGGATGGGCCAGGTTTTAGCGGAAGAAAAACCGAAATCGCTGCTGGTTATCAGCTCGCCGGCGGTACGCGCGCGTGAAACGACGGAATTAGTTCTGGAAAGCGGCGAATTCAAGATTAAGCCGCATTACGACGAACGCATCTACGAGGCTGACGTGCGCACCCTATTGGAAGTCGCGCGGTCGATACCTGATTCATCGGAGACGGCGATGCTGGTGGGCCATAATCCGGGGTTTGAGAACCTATTGTCATATTTCACAAGCGACAATCGCCACATGCCAACTTGCGCGTTGGCAAGGATCGAATTTGATGCGGCGAGTTGGAGTGAGTTGTCGGAGGAGACCGGACGGCTCGAGTTGTTTGTCGCGCCGAAAGATTTTGAAGACTAAGTCTACCGGTCGCTCACAAAATCGCCATACGCGCTCCGCTTCTGCGCGCTCAGGTGATTGCTCAGAATCTGATAGAAGCACTGAAGGCATACGGCAGATGTGTTTTCCTGTTCGTCGTCGCGAATCTTCGAACCACACCAGACACACTCCACGAGGAACGTGTTTTCTCTGTCATTAGGTCTGCGGTCCATCGCTTTATCTCCTTTCTAACTAATTTGTTTGTCCGAGCATAGAGGCTCGACGTTACGCCTTCCTGTCTGCGAGCTTAAATGTTCGTTAAGAATTCAGTTCCAGGTTCATGCAGGCTTCAGGCAAATTGAAAAAGCAAAACTTTTTCAATGCTCGGGCAGTTAACATTTTGGTAACATCGGCGACGCGAAGGGTTCTGGAGTTCAACCGCGCTGGTCCGAGACCGATCTAACCACTCCGCGCAGCATTACAGTGTCCTTAAGATATTTCCTTCCTGTCTATCTGGCCGCGTACATCATTGCAGCATTCTTTTGGCGATCTTATGTGGTATGGAAAAGGACTGGAGTCAATCCAGTCGTTTTCAAAGGTTCAGATAGTGCTCACGATTTTGTTGGCCGGATCTTCAAGGCCCTCTTCGCAATGATCGTTGCGATCGTCATTGTTTATGCGTTCATTCCAAGCGCCTATCAGTATGTCATGCCACTTCACTCGCTTGAACGCACGCCGGTTAGATCTACAGGGTTTGTTTTGTTGCTTATCTCACTGGTGTGGACGATCGTGGCCCAGGCCCAGATGGGCAATTCGTGGCGCATCGGAATCGATACGGAAAACAGGACAGAGCTAGTACAAGCGGGTGTATTCAGACTTTGTCGGAATCCAATTTTCGTTGGTATGATCGCGACTCTATTGGGACTCTTTCTCGTGATCCCTAATGTTGGAACTTTAATTACACTTCTGGTCGGCACCATATTGATCGGAATTCAAGTGCGGCTGGAGGAGGAGTATCTGACGAGCATGCATGGGGACGCTTACAATGAGTATTGCCGCCATGTTCGGAGATGGATATAGCCCCATTCGAGTAGGAGGAAAAATGAGACGCAATACTTCTATCGCGATACTTGGCTTGGTTCTGTTGTTAATTAGCGCAATCGGTTCAACGGCACAAGTAAAGAGAGTGCAGATGCACATTGACGGCTATTTATGCGGCAATTGAGTGTATAACATTCAGAAGGCCGTGAGCCGTCTAGACTTCGCACCGAAACTTAAAGAGATCGAGGTAACGGATTTTAAGAAGGGGTTGGGAGTCTTTACGCCCAAGCCTGAAAAGCCGGTGTCGTTCGC
>DASRPN010000061.1:0-18877 GCA_035646355.1 Pyrinomonadaceae bacterium
GGTGCCTTGATTGTTGACTCCTGTGACTACAACAATGTCGGCCTTTGCTGTGCTGGAAAAAACGCTGACAATTCCAAGAACTGCCAACGCAAATATAGTTTTTTTCAAGTGCGAAAACGTGGGCATTTCCATGCTCCTTCAAAGGAAAAAAGCTCAATCTTCAAGAGCCCTGAGGTCTCGAAAACGGAGTAACTGCAACCTGGGCTAGTTGGGAAGAGCGCAACGGGGCAAGCGCGCGCTCGGACATTCAAGCCAGACAAACCCTCGGTCGGGACGAGAGTTACAAACTTACAATTGGCACTTACACCCAAAACCCAAGCAAAGTCTGGGCCATCAACGGCTTAGACCCGTACCACGCGAATTGGCCCACTATTTAACATATTTAAAAAGGCAGAAGGGGTCGTGATTTCCAGGACTTGTCTAGTACTCAGACAGGATTCTAGACTTTGGACATGATGATCTGGTGCTTCTTGATCTTCTGATAAAGCGAGCTTCTTGGGATTCCGAGCCGTTTGGCAGCCTTCTCAACGCGGCCGCGTTCCTCGTTCAGGACCCTTTCGATGTGCTGCTTTTCGAGTTCCAGAAGCGTGAGGCGAGTATCAAGAAATGGCGTTCCCACTTGGGCGTGGCCGTCGAAGTGAAGGTCCTTGAGGGTGATGTTTTTATGTTCACTCAATAACACGGCGCGTTCGATAACGTTACGCAGTTCACGGATGTTGCCGGGCCATGAGTAAGCTTGAAGCGCGTGAATGGTGCTCTCGTCGAGATGCAACTCGCCACGGCCCAGGTCGACGGCGACTTTGTCGAGAAGGTATTGGGCCATGGTTGGTATGTCTTCGATTCTTTCGCGCAGCGCCGGAAACGAGAGCGGTATGGTGCTGATGCGAAAATACAGATCGTCGCGAAACTTTTTCTCTCGGACCAGTTGACCTATGTCCTGATGCGTGGCCGCGATCAATCTCACATCGACTTGCCGGTCTCTGACGTCGCCAACACGGCGGAAACGCTTCTCCTCGAGCACCTTCAAAAGTTTCGGTTGAATCTGCAAATCGACGTCGCCGACTTCGTCGAGGAAAATCGTGCCTCGGTGGGCCACCTCAAAGAGTCCTTGCTTTGAAGCCGTAGCGCTGGTGAACGCGCCTTTCTCGTGACCGAATAGTTCCGTTTCGAGCAGCTCGCGCGACAGACCGGCGCAGTTGAGATCGACGAATGCTTCTTCAGCACGCGGGCTATTTTCGTGCAACCAACGAGCGAGCACACCCTTCCCGGTGCCGGTTTCGCCGAGAATCAGTATCGGACTTTCGGTGGAAAGAATCTTCTTCGCTTGATCTGCAAGCGCACGGATCGCGGCGCTGGTGCCGATAAACGGATCGATCGCCTGACGCACCTGTCGCGATTTGCTGGCGAGCTGTTTGTGATGGTTGCGTTGTTTTTGGAGAAGACGCTGGAGAATGACGAGTAACGTGGGGAGTTCCAGTGGCTTAGTCAGGAATTGCTCGGCGCCTTCTTTGATCGCTCTCACGGCGAGATCGATCGAACCGTGCGCGGTCAGCACCAGCAGGGGAATCTGTGCGTCGATCTCTTTCAGGCGGGGAAGGAGATCGAGCGCGGTGCCGTCAGGCATCATGTAGTCGGCGATGACTATATCGGGCCGGGAAGTGCGAAAGAGATGTTGAGCATCCTGGCAGCTTTCGGCCTCTTCGATTTCGTATCCGTGCTGCTCGAGGAAATCGCGGATGCCAAACCTTACGCCTGATTCATCGTCGACAACCAAAACCTTGTTCCTGGACATTTAGCAATCTCCCTCGGCCGGGATGGGGAAACGGGCCATCATACAGGCTCCTCCATCAGGATTGTTGCCGGCTATCAGTTTTCCTCCATGTTCCTGCATGATGCGATGCGCGATGGCGAGCCCCAGGCCCGTGCCGCCGCGTCGCTTCGAAAAGAAAGGTTCGAAAATTCTCGACATGTCCTCGGCGAGAATTCCCGGTCCTGAATCTCGGATCGCGCACTGGACCCACTCCTGCCCGCCGTCAACCACCTTGCACGCTTCCACACTGACAGTCGTCTGCGACGGCGAATGCTGAATAGCGTTTTCGATCAGGTTTACAAAGACTTTCGAAAGTCTCCGGCGGTCGATCTTTATTTTTGGTAACGCGTCTTCGATCTGGCTGTTCAGGTTCACCTGGGCCACTTCCGCCGCCGGTATACACGCGCGCACGGATCGCCCAACCATCTCTTCCATCGAGACGAGGTACAGATCGCCACGGAAGGGTTTGCCATATTCGAGCAACTCTTCCATCAGCACGGTCAACCGCCCAATTTCGTCGCGCAGAACGTTTGTGTAGCGCAGGTATTCCGTGCGATCGCTGAACCTTGTTTCAAAGGCGTCGAGAATTGACGAAATACCAAACAGCGGATTCCGGACCTCGTGGGCCACGCCCGCGACCAGCGATCCGAGCAGTGACATCATCTCGCTCTGGCGCAGCGAGGCCTCCAGCTCAGCGCGTTTAGTAATGTCCTGCGCGATCAGGATAGCGCGCTCTCCGACCGAGCCGAACTCGTTTATTAGGTAAAGGGTGATGGTCCATGTCTTCCCGGTTGAGTCGTCCTTAACTTCCTCGGAAACCGGCGTGTGATGATGACGAATGGCCTCGATCATCGCCGTGGCCTTTTTCCAGGGCTCTTGTTCGCCAAAATCGTTAATGGTTTTCCCGGTTATCGCCTCGGCGCTGATTCCGATGATCTGCTCGGCGGCGAGATTCGACCGCTTGATCGCGCCGGAAAGGTCGACGATCAAAACCGGAAAATCGATGGCGTTGAAGGTCTGACGCCACTCCATCGCCGACTGTTGCAGCGACGTGTGGAGGCGTTGTTGTTTCTCGTCGAGCAGTTTTCTTTCCGTGACGTCGTTGACGATCACGAGCCTGCTGTTCTTACCGTCGAAAACGACCGGGTGCGACGACATCTCCACGTAAATGATCTTTTTGTCGCGAGTTTGGTGACGCCAGGGACTGGAAATCACGAGCTCATCAGCGGAGGCGTTTTTGATTATCAACGTCGGGATGTCTTCCTGAGGACGAAGATCGTTGACAGTCATCGACAGGAACTCGTCGCGGCTGTAACCGTAAATACGCGTCGCTGCTTCATTGACGGCGAGAAACCGAAGCGTGTCTTCGCCGTAAACCCAGATCGGCTGCGGTGTCGATTCAAAAAGCAGACGATAACGCTCTTCGGAATCGCGCAGTGCTTCTTCAAATTGTTTGCGTTCGGTGATGTCCCGAGCGAGACCACGAAAACCGACGGTCTCATCCAGGCGGTCCCGGATCGGCGAAACAATCAAATCCAGCCAACGGTCCTCGCCGGCGGCGGAGTGAGCGACAAACTGATGCCGAAACTCCCTGGCTTCCTGCGGGCGGCTAAGACTCCCCGCGAAGCCATTGCTTTCAGGAATGATGCCGAAAACTGAGAAGAATGAGTTGCCGATCAAGTCCTCCTGTTTTCGACCCAGGAATTTCTGTCCGGCGAGGTTAATGCTGGTAAGCCGGCCCGCAAGATCCTGAGTAAAGATCATGTCGGTGGCGTGCTCGACGACGTCGCGATAACTGGCCTCGAGGCGCGAGCGTTCGAGCAGGCGAGAGACTTTGGCGACGAGACGCGTGGCGTCAAACGGAAATTCGAGATAGTCGTCCGCTCCGGCCTGTAACCCAGCGACCGCGCTTTCTGTGTCTTTTTGGAGGGCGGTAACGAGGAGAATTGGGACAGTCTTAAGTTCAATGTCCGCCCTCAGCTCGCGGCAGAATTCGAGGCCGTCCATTCGGGGCATGGTAACGTCGCTGATTACCAGATCCGGTCGCTCACGCCTGGCGAGGTTGAGTCCATCGAGTCCATCGACGGCAGTCACGACCGCATAACCGGCCTTACCAAGGAGACTGCTCATTAACCTGAGCTGGTCCGGATCGTCGTTGACGATCAGAACGGAATTGTCCTCGGGTCCGGTTGAAATCTCTACGCCATGCATTTAGAACTATCCCTCGAAGTTGGTGCCGTGTTTGGGCTGGACAAACAGGGGAACGTACGGCGTTTGACAGTAAATCAAGATTTGGGCGGCATTCGTTTTGAACAAAGAATCCAAGGAAATTGCTGGATTTCTGACGGCGGAGTATAACACATCGGTAAACCGAACGGGCCTTCACGGAATCCAAGGAGCGTATTTACTGGTCTCACCCCCGGCTTCAAAACCTCTTCGAAGAAAGTGAAGTTTTTGCCGGCGGTGAGCCGGAGCGGCTTACGTGTTGCCGTAGTCTTGCAACGTGGGGCCGCATGTTTTACTGAGACCTTGTATTCGAGAAAGAGAGAAAAGATGAATAGCATGGGACGTTTGAGAGGAGTGAATTCGCACGTAAACATTTTTTTGAGTCTGGTTCTGACTGTTTTTTCGTTTACCGCGTGCAGCGGGCAGAACCGGATGATGAGTTTTGCTCCGGACCAGCCTTCCCAGCCGGCCGCTTCAACTTCAGCGCCGGCGGGTTTACAGAATTCTTATGCAGATCTGGTGAGTCGAGTCTCGCCTGCCGTTGTGACTATTAGGTCGACGGAGCGGTCTCGCCCGGCGCAGCAGTTTCCCTTTATGGACGACCCGAGATTCCGGGAGTTTTTCGGTGATCGCATGCCACAACAGACTCCGCGCCAGGTGCAAGGCGTCGGCTCGGGCGTCATTGTTAATCCGAACGGTTACATTCTCACTAACCATCACGTCGTTGATGGATCCACTGATATTAAAGTTGAGCTTACCGATAACCGTATATTTTCGGCCAGGCTGGTTGGCTCGGATCCGCTCAGCGACCTCGCAGTGCTGAAGATTGAGGCGGCGGGCTTGCCGACGGTGGCGGTCGGAAATTCAGACCAGGTGCGCGTAGGTGACGTTGTGTTGGCCCTTGGTAACCCGCTGGGAATCGGACAGACCGTTACTTCCGGAATCGTCAGCGCCAAAGGACGAGCGACGGGATTGAGCGACGGAAGTTTTGAAGACTTCATTCAGACTGACGCGTCGATCAACCGTGGCAACTCCGGCGGTGCGCTCGTCAATACCAACGGTGAACTGATCGGTATCAACTCGCAGATCCTGTCGCCGTCAGGTGGCAACATCGGAATCGGTTTCGCGATTCCGTCTAACATGGCCAAGGCCGTGATGGATCAGTTGATGAAGAACGGCAGGGTCAGCCGCGGCATGCTCGGTGTGACGATTCAACCCGTCGATGCCGACCTCGCTGCGAGCCTGAATCTTACTTCAACGCGTGGCGCGATCGTGACGAACGTGAGCGCAGGTGGTCCGGCTGATAAAGCTGGTATCAGACGTGGTGACGTGATCACTGCCGTCAATAATACGCCGGTAAATGATCCGAACAGTCTGCGAAACACGGTCGCCGCTTTGGCGCCAGGAACGAATACGACTGTGACGTTGCAGCGCAATGGCCAGGATCAGCGCGTTTCGGTGGCGCTCGCAGAGTTGCCGGATCGTCCTCGCGAAAGCGAACAGACGAGCAGCAACGAAGGCGGCACCGGTAACAGCCGGTATGGTCTAACGTTGCAAGTGTTCACTGCCGACAATGCGGGCCGCTACGGTCTCGATGAGGACGATCAGGGATTGCTCGTGACGCGTGTCGACCCGAACGGTGCCGCGGCCGGTGCTGGAATCCGACAAGGCGATCTGATTCAGGAAGTTAATCGTCGTCCAGTGCGTAATGTCCCTGACTTTAGTACCGCGATTCAGCAGTCCGGCTCGCGTCCTGCGCTCCTGCTCGTTAAGAGACGAAATGCAGTGACGTTCCTGACGTTGAGACCGGGTTCGTAAACTAAACAGTAACAGCAACGAAAACTTCGTCCACGGATCTGCGTGATCCGTGGACGTTTTTGTGTTAGGTTGCGGCGCAGAGGGGATCAACCAAGTGAGAGAATTCGACCGCCGACCGTGGGGCAGTTACACGGTGCTCGAAGAAGCAAATACCTTCAAAGTTAAGCGTATCGAAGTGTTGCCCGGGAAGAGACTGAGTTACCAAAAACACTCACAACGCGCCGAACACTGGTTTGTGGTCGAAGGCACGGCTCGCGTCACACTCGACGGGCGCGAGATAACCGTCGCGACCGGCGAGGCGATCGATATTCCAGTCGGCTCCGCGCATCGCGTTGAAAACCCCGGCGACAAAGATCTTATTTTCATCGAAGTCCAACGAGGTAATTATCTCGGCGAAGACGACATCGTGCGTCTCGAAGACGACTTCGGCAGAACTTAAATCGCACTAGATCCGTAGCAGACCTTCATGGCTGACTCAGCGAACGAACTCACCGTCGCATCGGAAGTCTCGCAAAGCCTGTGGGCCGATATCAAAGAATCAATACGAGGCTCACATCGCAGCTACACGACCGGTCCGATCGGACGCGCAATTCTCCTGCTGGCCATTCCCATGGTCCTGGAGATGCTCATGGAAAGTGTCTTCGCCGTCGTCGACATTTACTGGGTTTCGCGTCTTGGATTTGAAGCGGCGGCGACTGTCGGACTCACCGAGTCCCTTCTAACCATCATCTACGCGCTCGCCATTGGCTTGAGCATCGGCGCAATGGCGATGATTGCCCGCCGCATCGGCGAGCAGAACCCCGACGGCGCCGCTCGCGCTGCGGTGCAGGCAATCGCGCTCGCACTGATCCTTTCAATCCTCATCGCGATTGTGGCGACGCCGTTTTCGTCTCAGTTGCTCGCCTGGATGGGAGGCTCACCGTGGGTGATCGAGCACGGCGTTGCGTTCACGCGCGTCATGCTCGCGTGTAACTTCACGGTCGTGACTCTTTTCATGGTGAACGCCGTATTTCGTGGCGCCGGCGATGCCGCGATTGCGATGCGCACTTTGTGGATAGCGAATTGGATCAACATCGTCCTCGGCCCGTGTCTGATCTTCGGCCTTGGGCCGTTTCCAAAACTGGGCATCGTCGGCGCTGCGATCGCGACCAACATCGGACGCGGCGCCGGTGCACTCATCGCACTGACCCGGCTGTTTCGTGGCGGTGGGCGAATTAATATCCGGCGAGAACATCTTCGCCTCGAGCCGGCGATCATGGGACGGCTGATCCGGCTATCCGCGACTGGCACGTTTCAAGTCTTCATCGGCATGGCGAGCTGGATTGGTCTGGTTCGGATCATCTCGAGCTTTGGCAGCAATGCCGTCGCCGGTTACACGATTGGTATTCGTGTGATCTTGTTCGCGCTATTGCCGTCGTGGGGAATGGCCAACGCGGCCGCGACAATGGTCGGCCAGGCGCTCGGCGCGAAGAATCCTGAACGCGCGGAACGTGCAGTTTGGCGGGCAGGTTTCTACAACATGATCTTCCTTGGTAGCGTCGGGCTTGTTTTCGTACTGTTCGCACCGCAGATCATCGCCATATACAACCCGGCGCCCGACGTAGCCCAGTATGGAATCGACTGTCTGCGCATCGTGGCGTATGGTTTTGTCTTCTATGCGTATGGCATGGTGCTCGGTCAGTCGTTCAACGGCGCGGGCGACACGTGGACGCCAACAATCCTCAACCTTTTTGTCTTCTGGCTCTGGGAAATACCACTGGCTTACGTGCTGAGCGTGGTTTTCGGCATGGGCCCGCGCGGCGTGTTTTTTGCGATTATGATAGCGTTCTCGACGCTGGCGGTCGCAAGTGCGCTCGTGTTTCGCCGTGGTAAATGGAAGGCAAAGGTCGTTTAGCTCACTGCGTAGAGTAGCGAGTCCGAACACTGTGTCGGAGTTCGTTACGTTTATTGAAGCCTCAAATCCCGTTCTCAAACCTTTGTACGTTGGAATACAAAGGGTCGCGTGACCTTTGACGCGACGGCATCCCTATTGCCTAAGCAATTGTGCCATCACGGATTCGAGTTACTCCGGAAGAGAGAGCCGAGCGGATGGAGAGGTTTGGGGAGAACAAGGAGGACGCCTATGGAGAAGAGTCTTGCAGGTAAGAAAGTGGCGATCCTGGTGGCCGATGGTTTTGAGCAGGTGGAACTGACGGAGCCCAGGAAAGCGTTGGAAGCGGCCGGCGCGAAGGTTGAAATCGTGTCGCCTGCCGAGGAGCAAGTGCAAGGATGGAATCACGACGAGAAGGCAGACTTATTTGATGTTGATATGCCCTTGAAGCGGGCGCGTTCTGATGACTACGACGCATTGTTATTACCGGGCGGCGTGAGAAATCCGGATCAGTTAAGAATGTTGACGCGAGCGGTTGAATTTGTAGACGGCTTTTTCGCGGCACGAAAACCAGTGGCTGCGATCTGTCACGCGCTGTGGACGTTGATTGAAACGGAGATGGTTAAAGGACGCCGGATCACGTCATGGCCTTCGTTGAGGACTGATTTGATGAATGCCGGAGCGGAATGGGTCGATCGCGAAGTCGTAGTCGATCATGGACTGGTGACGAGTCGGAAACCCGCCGATCTACCCGCGTTCAATCAGAAGATGGTCGAGGAGTTTGCCGCGAAGCGTTACTCGCGACAGTGGGCTGCTTAAGTTTGACGTTTGCTGCGTAGCAGGGCAGCAGGCAGGACAGGTGCACACGCTGGAGGGAACAAAAGCCTAGAACCTCCCAAGCTACTGCACCTGTTCCTGTATTTGGTATGCGAGTTCTTTACTTTGATCTGAGTTTGAAATCTTCCGGGCGGTTTCTCCGACGCGAATCACGCCGCCCTTGATCACGCGCGCGTTGATTCCTCGCAAACAGAGTTCTTTTCCGACTGGCGAATTGACGAACTTCATTGCATCAATTCCGAAACGATCAACAAACTTATGGCAGCCAGTGTGCGGCAGGGGACTCACTTCGAGAACGGTCGTACCGATCGCGATCTGCGTCCCTCCCGGCAGGTTTTTCTTGCTGAGATCCATATCGATGTAGAGTTGATCCCCTGCGAGTGCCCAACGATCTTTCTCTTGCGCAACTAACGCTGTGACGCGCGAGTTCATGATATTGATCTGCATCTCGGGATGCGGTGAGTGGTCGGGAGTTTTTGAACTCGGCCGGAAGCACCAACTGTCGCCAATCAAACCCTTAACCGGATCGAGCTCGGCCTGGTCAAGCACTTCACGATCATCCGTTCGCGGACGTCGCACGATCAATTGGACCACGCCGTTGTTTTTCGGAGCCTCGCGCAGATGTTCCAGCGCCGCCTCGAGCTCCTGCATTGTCAGATGTTTTACTGTCATGTCGGGAAAAAGAAACATAGGTTTGAAGCGCGTGTCAATGCGCGGGAGTTTTGCATAATGGACGCTTAACGGCAAACGCGCTGCCTATCATCGTTCCCAGAAAGGCGCCCACGAGTATCGAAAGCAAGCCGATAGCCTGTCCACGCGCGCAGGCTACGCTAGGGTTTTCATTAACGTTGATATAGACGGCTCTGTAGATCAGCGCGGCTCCGACATACACAATCACAGCTCCTGAAATCATCCCCACTACCGAAGTCACCAGTACGTAGCCAACGTTCGCCATGGCCCGCATCCAGGAACGACTCTTCTGAATCGATTCGATTAGTTGACCCTTCGGAATGGTGGGGGGTTGGGTTGGACCTGCCGGTTCAACTGCAGAGCCGCACACTGTGCAGTCCGATAAGAAGCGGTAATCGATTTCCGTGTTGCAGCTTTGGCAATTCATCTTGTCCTCGTGATGCCGGAAACATCTGACTCTCGCCATCTCACGCGAGCAATTCCGGACTAAACTCCCCGTAAAAACGGGTCGAAATCACGATGGAGCAAGGAACATGCCGTTGGGCAAAGTGATTACACGACGATGTCGTCATAAGACGTAAGCGGAATCACCTTCTGACCTTCGATCTCAAGTGTTCCGAGGTCGCCACCGGCCGCGAGATGGTCGTTGTCGCGCAGCACTGGAAACGTCAGACCCGTACGCTTTTCAACTTCATGAATCGTCGTCTGCACCTCCGTAACGTCGAGAAATGCTTCAAACCCGGGAAGTGCCGTAATGTCTTCCTGGCTTAGAATGAAAGCCGTGGCGGAAAGCGTGCCGTCCTCACGAATGAGTGCACACACTTTCCAGAAATCCAATGGTATGCGGACCGGCTTTTCCATCTCATCGTTCTGATACTTCGGATCTGACGACTTGAAGATCGGTCCGGTAAATACGCTCAATCGGATTTTGTCTTTCTTTGCTTTCCGCTCGAGCAGAAACTGTTCGATCCCCTGCCAACGCGCCTTAGTTTGATTGAAACTCGACAATTGCAGGCAGCAGTTGGTGAAGTGGAACGTGTCGGCCAAAGCTTTAAGGGCCTCAGCCTTGGTTCCCCAGGCGACGTCGAGATACCGGGTGAGATGGCCGCGGTCTGTCTTGGCAGCGGAATAGAGATCTTCGCCACATTGAAAAGTTGGCGCGTCCGGACTGTCGATACGTGGATCGATGTTCCACTGGTCGTCACTCCGCTTTGGAAGTTTGGGCCGTCGCTTGCCATCGATATTGGCGGCGCTGTACCACGCGAACCGGCGTTTACGATTCATCACCAGCGAATAATGGTGATATGCGAGAACATGCTTGTCACCATTCACGCGGAACTGGGCCGGGACTTCAACTGAATTTGCCTTTATCTCGTCAGAGAGTTTTGGCAGCGGCACTCTTATGTCGAGAAAATCTTTATCGTAACCTGTTCGAGCGCTCCAGTCAGGATCGACCACCAACTTTTCAACTGCCACGTCTTCAACCACGGCAGTCGTGTCGGCTTTCGGCGCTTCGATAACTTGGGCCGGAGTCGTAGCGACCTTCGCCACCGGTGAATCGCCGAGCGAAACTGTGATCGTGAGCGGAAGCGAGAACGAAACGGATCCAGCATTTGACACGGCGATACCTCCATTAGCACTTGGCCCAGTTGATGCTGTTTGAGTTTGTGTTGGAATCGTTGTGCGTGCGAGTTCAACGGGATTCGGCGGCGGAGCACCGAGCGCTACCTCGATAACGTCCCGTGGTCCCGGGTCGAGTGGAGCCGCCTCCAACGCGTTGACGATCGCGGAAACACGCGCACCTTCATTGGCTATCCAGTCGATTAATGCCGGATCGTCCTTACCTTCGATCCACGGAGTCCCATCCTTTTTCAGTATCTTCTCGCCATCCGTTTGCGGCACACCTGAGTGGTGGAGTCCAATCAACTCCCACTGATCGTTGAAGCAGGGAGAACCTGAAGATCCAGGTTCAGTATCGGTCGTGTAGTACAAGAAATCTGGTTTCCCCGTCGGAATTTCGATGACCTCATTGTTGCGCAAGGCGATCTGCTTCAGTCCGCCGCGAGGATGTTGAATGATGTTGAGTGGATCACCCTTTTCAGTCTTGCCGACTGTAGGAATGAACTTCATCCACGGATATCGGGAGATCGACTGACCCTTTGCCGACGTTTCGGTAATTCCGACAATCGTAAAATCGAGCACCTTGTCGGTGAAGAAAAAGTGTTTTGGATCGAGCCGGTATGCCTGCACCGGTAGCAATTCTCCGGAAATATTTTCCTGATAATCAAATTGAGCCTCGGCTGCCATCGCGTCGTCGATGGAACGCAGCACGTGGTTATTTGTCATTAGTAATCGTGGACCGACAAGTACTCCGCTCCCGGCACCGGCCCCGATTCGAATTCGGCAAACGGCACGAGCGACAGCCACTGCTACTTCGAGAAAGTTAATGTCCCGCATGTCGTTCGAGCCGATAATGCGCTCCTGGGCGAGGCTCGCTAACGTTTCCGCAGCGCTGCGTGGTGCGCCGCGCGATTCCGCCTCGGCGACGGTCGCTTTCGCACGCTCCTGCGTGAGGGTTTCTTTGAGGTACTTCTTTCGGTTGTCCTCCTCGGGAGCTATAACGGCTTCGAAGCCTTCCATGTCGGCGGCTTCCATGGAGGCGGCTCTTTCCATCACGCCTCGTTGTTTGTAGCGCGAGGCGGCTGCGCGCGCCTGCTGAATATCTAGTGTTCGGTCGCCCGGGTATTTGTTTTTCATAGAGTTAGCCCATCAAAACCAATGAAAATTGGTAGTTCAGATAAATCACAAGGATCCAACGCGATCGCGAGGCCTTTGACTGATATGGGTTTTTGCGGCGAATCCGTTTCAGTCTTTCGGACTGTTACGGCGAAATGTCTAGCAGCCTGGCGTCGCTGGCGACGCCGCGAAGTTTAACCCTCAGATCCTGAAGTCCGGTAGGCACGTTAACTGGAAGCCTGACGACGATGTAGGAACTGCTGAGTCCAGGAATTGTCGCTGGGCCAACATTTTCAACCGGTAAATTAACGCCTGCCAGTTCGACAACTATACGCTTGAAACCCAGTTCTTGACGACCAGGAAAGTAGTGTCATCGCCCTTATCTTCGAATGTCCATTCCACTAAAGTCGGGTCACTCAGAACCGTGTTTGCTTTGAAATGTTCTTCGGGCGGGCTCTGACGTCTCCGTGGATTTGAATAACCGAACAGATACAGCCCGCATTGACGGCAATAGGTCTCGGGCATCTGGTCGGCTTTGCCGCATCTCGGACAGAACATAACGGTTGAAACGGTTATTGCAGTAGCAAAGTTTACTTCGTTTACGGCATTGATGGGCCACCCGATCCAGTGCCCCTCATCGTCTCGTCACGCTTGGCTTTGAACTCTGATCCTGCTTTCCATTCCGGATACTTGTCACCTTGCGCCACTCGATATCCAATCATGGTCAGCAACTGCGCGTCGTCAACTGCTCCCGTGAGATCCCAGTCAGGTTTAATCTCGTCGGAAACTTTGTGGTAGTCCTTGGTGGTGTATTCGTCGCGCTTCTGTTTGCTGAACGTCGAATCTTTGCCTTCGTAACTAATCCCGGAATCAGTGTAGAGAGCCGGAACGCCTTGTTTCGCAAACTCAAAATGATCCGAGCGGTAGTAAAACCCTTTCTCTGATTCAGGATCGGGATTTACTGCTCGACGCTGCACAGTCGCAGCTTCACGGAGGAGGTCGATTAAGGTGCTGTTGTCGTCACCGACCATCGTGATGTCGGTGGTCCTGCCCCACTGATTAACGCCATCCATGTTGATGTTTGCGAGCGTTTTGTTCAGCGGATACAGAGGATTCTCAGCGTAGTATTTCGCGCCGAGTAAACCTTTCTCTTCGGCTGTCACTGCGAGAAACAGAATTGATCGTTTGGGAGGTGTGGCGAGTTTCGTGAATGCTTCAGCGATTTCAATCAAGGCAGCAGTGCCTGAGGCATTATCGAGCGCTCCATTGAAAATCTGATCGCCAGTTAGTTTTGGATCGCGTCCGAGATGATCCCAGTGTGCGGTGTAGACAACGTATTCGTTCTTCAGCGTAGGATCCGAACCTTCAAGCTTTCCGATGACGTTATTTGAATTGATTTCACGAAGTGTGTTTTTAACCGTCATGTTGGCCTTTGCATTGAGTGCAACGGGCTTAAAGTCTTTGGAGAGCGCAGCCTTTTTCAGCGCGTCGAAATCCTGACCACTGGCGGTAAACAACTCTTTGGCGCGGTCGGTCGTGATCCATGATTCAACCGCCGCACGCCCCATGTTCCTGTCAGGCTTCTGAATATCGAAGTTCTCACGAGACCAACTTCCAGAGACAACTTCATAGGGATAACCAGCCGGTTCGGTCTCATGAATGATCACTGCGGCCGCGGCGCCCTTCTGCGCTGCAATCTCATATTTGTAGGTCCAACGGCCGTAATACGTCATTGCCTTGCCTTTGAACATTTTGTCGTCCAACTTTTTTGCGTCGGCCGCGTCAGGAACTTGAGGATCATTGATCAGCATTACAATCGTCTTGCCCCTCACGTCCAACCCTTTGTAGTCGTCCCACCCATACTCTGGCGCCACTACGCCGTAACCAACAAAGACCATGTCGGAGTTTTCAACTTTTGATTCAGGAACGAATCGTCGCGACACCGCAACGTAGTCTTGTGGGAATGTCAGGTTTATTTGCTTGCTGCCGACTGTGAATGAAGCGGTTGGCGCGCCGGTAAACCCAACGAGCGGAACCTTCTGAACATAAGTACCATCCGGATTCCCGGGTTTCAGGCCTATCCGCTGATACTGGTCGATTAGATACTTCACGGTGAGTTCTTCACCCTTTGTTCCTGGACCTCGCCCTTCGTATTCATCCGTTGCCAGCACTTTCGTGTGCTGCATGATGTCGTTTGCGGTGATTGAGTCGAACGCGGACTTCAACTCAGCGGGAACTGAGCTGGTAACTGCAGCGGTGTTTGTGTTCAGGTTGGTCGTGGTGGTTGTGCACGCAAGTGCGAAACTAAGTACCGCCGCGAACGAAACGATTGCATGGATTCGCTTCTTCATTCGGATAGCCCTCGATTCCGTTGTTGGATTTGTTAGATGTTTCTAAGCCAAAGGTGGGCACAAGTCAAACTCGCTGAATTCAAAGTGAGACATCCGAGTTAACTCGTGTTACATGGTGGGACACATTTTCTCCTCGTCTTCGTGACGAAAAAACAAGTCGTAGTGCGATTACCCTCATTTTCCTGAATAGTTAGGACATCGTCCTGTTCGCGATTGTACTGTTCGGACCAAATATGATCTCCATGCGATACCTTTAGGAGTTGCACTGAGATTCGTAGACGATTGCCAACCTTTCGCACACTGCCTTCAAGCACTGTGTCGACACCCAGCTCTTCCCCAATCTGGCGCACGTCTGCTTCTTTCTTTTTAAGCGAAAGGACCGAGGAGCGGGCTGCTACCCTAAGCGAACCGATTTTTGAGAGCGTACTGAAGAGTTCTTCCATCAACCCCGAGCAGAAATATTGATTTTCCGGGTCTGCGCTAACTTTGGCGAACGCATAATAGCAATTGAATTCGGGTTTTTGGTTTTGCCGGTAGCGGCGGCCTTCATGACCTGAGTAGTCGTTTCCGGAGCATCGCCGGAAGACGATGTGCGTTTTAGTTCCGCTTTGAATTCCAGACGTTTTTGCAGCGTCTTCAGATCCGTTAGCAACTCACTGGAGGTTTCATATCTCTCGCTCACATTCTTAGCCAGCGTTTTGTTGATGAAATGGCCCCCCACAGTGGACAATCTTCGCAACTTTTTACTGCGGCCCTTGTTTGAAAGCCCGATGAACTAAGGTGTTCTCTTCGGTTCTCAATGTTAACTCCACCATTCTTTCAAGAAGTTGGTCTGGTGGTAAGCCTACGAAGTTTCTAAGGACCAGTTCTTTGGCGTACAAGCGAATCAGATAGCGAAGTTTAAGTGCCTTGGTGCGGGCGACGTACACAAAATCCCGATGCCCGTTATTGATTACGATCACGTTCCGATTAGTGTCATATCGAGAGCGCCACGAATCACCCGGAGCACTTTCGAATGTGTAGCCGGGCAATCCCTGAGATTCGACCACTGTTGTTCCCACCTGCGACAAAAGTTCCCGCGTCACCGTAATTAGCGCTTCCGCCGATCGCTCGATGTCGTTTTGCGAAACCATCACCTTGAGGCGCGCAAGACCAGGCTCAGCCGGAGCAATAAAGGTCGCGACTTGATCGTGTCGATGTTCCAAGTCTCCACCACCTTCTATTACCTCCCACAAGAACGTCAGATCGGTTTCAACCCGGCGACGAGATCGATCATAAGGTAACGCACGTAGTGACCTCTGTTCGCCCACTCGCACAACACTCGAGGCTGGTGAGATGGCCACAGTAAAAAGTGGACCGGCGAACTCGAAAAACCGCCGCTGTTTACCGTTATCAGCTTTCGGCTCCGTCACTCCGGCGATCAGCTTTTCGTGAGTTCCAACGTTGCGCAGGCTGCCACCCGATACACGCTGAGCACGCGAGTGAATATCGAACCAATCGTATTCTTCGACCGGCAGCGCCAGGAATGCCTCGCGAAACGCCCGCTGGATCGTCTGCAATAACTCTCGACTTGCCTGCTCGTCTTCGGCTCGACGCTGCGCTTCGAGTATTTCCGTCAGGTTTCTCTCCAAGGGAATGAGAGCTTCCAGAAGTGCTGCATATGCTTCATCATGGATGATGCCGCTGCGGGTGCCCGGCGTTAAGTTGATGAAGGGAGCGTCAATGTGGCCCTGCAGATAACGTGTGGTCCAGGGTGGCTTCGCGAGTTCGTCAACCACGGAAATGTCTTCAACACACGCGTGCAGTGTCGAAACAGCGCGACGCGATTTATTTCTTTGGGTTCATTTATATAAAGCTCAACGTAAACATCACCTCTCGCCGCACGAATGACGGGCAATTGGTGCAGCAATCTGCCTTCGTATTGTCGTGGTTCGACCGCATACTGCTTTCGGGCGATCTCGTCGATAACTGTAATGCGCACACCGGAATGACGAATGCGGTCGCGCAACTCGGCGGCTAGGTACCACTGAATTTTTTCACCTGAGAGGGAGCGAATTCCTTCGAGCAATCGATTTATTCGCAACTGAGTTCCGGGCTCGGCGAAAAGTGTGCGCTTGGCTTTTACTGTGTAGCCGGGGTCACCTTTCCTCATGACCATTTGCCAGGCACGGTTGTCGGCGCCGTTTGATGTCAGCGTCAATTCTTCGCCAAGCGTCCAAAAGGAAAGCAGGCCGATGCCAAACTCCCCCTGGAGTCCCGAGACTCCTTCGACCTTTAATCGACGCTTCACTGAATCGCAAATATGTGTGGCCACATATCGAAAGTCAGGACGTCCTTCCGCATCGCGTGGGATACCTTGCCCGTCATCACGGATCTCCAAAAAGTGGTTGCCTTCGCTGCGACCGCGAGTGATCGAAACGTTGGTTGCGCGCGCATCGATGCAATTCTCGACCAGTTCCGCCACGGCCTTAAGCGGATTAGATTGGGACAGGGCGATGATTGTGATTGCGTTCCAGTCGTTGCCGATGCGCAGTTTACCGCGTTTGGGTGAGCGATCCGGCGCTGCTGGTTTTTCCGACATAAGGCTGAGGTTTATTCGGTTCTTGAAAACAGGGCGAGGTATTCTGCAAACAGAAACAAACGATTTCTCTTGAAGCCCGTAATCTCCTTAAATATCCCTATCTCTTCAAAACTTTTGGCGAGAGTGCTTGCCGAGGCATAAGTGATGCTGAGCCGCTCGCTCATCTGTTTAGCGTTCATTATTGGTTGTGAGTAAAGATGTTTCAAAAGTTCCTGGCCAAGCTTGGCCCGTTTGCCTAAGGTCATGATCTTGTTTTCGCTTCGTTGTCTTAGGGCAATGATGTTTTCAAAAGTAAGTTTTCCTTTGGTGGCAGTTTCTGCAACACCCACCAAAAAGAATTTCAACCAGTGCTCAATGTCGTTAGACGTTCTTACAACGGTCAACGCATTGTAATAAGCTCCCTTATTCCTCTCAAAAAAATCGGACAGATATAGAGTCGGTTTTGTTAGGAGTCCAAAACTCACCAGATATAGAGTGATCAATAATCGCCCTATCCGACCATTTCCATCGAGGAATGGGTGAATGGTTTCGAACTGATAATGGCTCAGCGCCACTTTGACAAGATGGGGCAGCGCCAAGTTTTCGTTGTGCCAGAATTTTTCAAGATCGCTGAGTAGTTCCGGTAAGTCTTGATGCGAAGGAGGAATAAACACGGCGTCTTTAATACTCGAACCACCGATCCAATTCTGACTTTGTCTTATTTCACCGGGCTGTTTATGTTTACCTCGAACACCAGAGAGAAGGATCTTATGCGTTTCTTTGATCAGCCGCATTGAGAGCGGTAACCGTTGTAATGCTTCGATAGCGTAATTCATCGCCTTTGTATAACTCCGGACTTCCAGCCAATCATTCCGGCGCTCTGGAGCTATTTCTTCTTCTGGCAGAACCGCTTCATCAATATTTGTTTTTGTTCCCTCGATACGGCTCGACGTAGTAGCTTCTTTGATGACGTGCATCTGGATAAAAAAGTCGACGTCAGGTACTAGATGAGAATAGGCGTTTAATTCTCCAAGAAGCCTGGTAGCGTCTTCAAGTAGCACATCAATCCGCGCGTCTGACCACGTGAAGGGTCGATTTATTAGAGAAGGCGTGAAGCTCTTAAACTGAAATTGCTGCTTATATTTGCCGGCTACAAAATTTGCGTTCTTCATACAGGCCCAACTTTGAATACAGAATATCATATTCAAAGTTCCGGCTTTAACTTATAATATGCCAAATTACATTCAAAGGTCAGAGTGCCAAAGTTGCAAGCAGCGATCTAACGCATAGAACCGAAACAAAAGCTCACACAACCGTTTCACGTCAAATAAGCGGACTTGAACGAACTTGCCTTTTGGTAAGTAACTTGCCGCGTGACTCCGGTTGAACCCCTTGTTAGGCGGCTGCCGCCGGACACCTCTCGCCTGCTTCTGACCCTCACGCCCAGGGATCAAAACTCCTTCTCATGTGGAATCTTGTTCTCCTCTATCCATTGCTTCACCTCATAATAATCTGTAAATCGCTCCCCAATTAGCTGGAGCAACAGATCATCCCCTTTTGACTCGTCAAGCTTTTGATTCTGCCCTCCCAGCAGACACGACAACATTTTGCTCTTGGCTAGCGGAGACTTTGAGCAGGAAAGCGACTTCGTTCCCAACCATTTTTCAGCTTCACTGCTGAAATCATATAAAGCTGTGTGCTTCAAGCCTTTTTTAAGATCTACTAGTTTTTCTGTTTTCACCATAGACCGGTTCGAACGAAACTCGATGAAATCTTCTTACTGGAAGCTGGTGCGTAAGTTGTTGAAAAGGGTGCGTAGCTCATATTGGACACTCTTCGCAACTTGTTTCTGACGCCAACGGCAGAAATGCTGAGTTTCTTCCAACTGCCCAAATTTAAACCATTGACTCTTCATCGAAAGTTCTAGTTTGTACCGCCTCAGGGATTTGCCGACATAGCAGGAATCAATAATGCGAATC
>DASRPN010000062.1:0-29449 GCA_035646355.1 Pyrinomonadaceae bacterium
GGGATCGGTAACTCCGGTAACCTCAGTAACTCGGTTTTCGACCAAATCCATGATTCGATCGCGTAGCTGGACCACGTCATAGGTCGGGTCGTCCGTCCAGACCGCTTCGGTATGGACAAAGTATAGGTCCCGCCAGATTCGTCGACTTATGTTAGAAGCAGCCCGCATGAACAGGAGAACCGTTACCTCGACCTATACACGTCGAACCGAAAAAGGTAAAGCGAATTCCCCAGCAAGCTTAGAATGGTCCGTGAAAGTTGAAGAATCGTGCGCTCTGGTAAGTCGCGGTGCAAGGGCCGATACAGTCCAACGTAAACATATACAGTCCCTCTGCCACCGTCCCGCAATAAGCGTAGGTCTGACGAAGGCTTTCTACCGGAAAAAGCATCGACATAGCAGGAGAAAATGGCGGGGTTTGTCGGTCTGCAAGAAGCTGCGCTCCTTTTCGAAACCGGCCGAATGTGCTAAGAAGAGTCACACCGAAAACCTAACAGCCGAGGAACCCAATGCGACCTGTAAAAGCGACTCGTTCACTGCTCAGTTTTGCTTGCGCGCTGCTGTCCGTTCTTTTGCTAAGCAGTTGCCAGCAATCGATTTCGAATAACAACGGAAGCAACTCCAACAACTCGAACCGTGCCGGCACACCGCGCAAACTTGCTTTTGTACCCAACAACACTTCCGATTTTTGGATAATCGCTCGTAAAGGAACTGAGAAAGCCGAAAAAGAGATCCCCGGAATCTCGATCGAATTCCGAGCTCCTGCTGATGGCAGCGCCGCCGAACAACAGCGCATCATCGATGACCTGCTCGCCAAAGGCATTCATGGTATCGCTATCAGCCCCGTCGATCCGGCGAACCAAACCGCAATGCTCGATCGTGCTGCGGCGACGGCGACCGTCGTCACCCAGGACAGCGACG
The DNA here is from genome assembly GCA_035646355.1 of Pyrinomonadaceae bacterium. Lineage (GTDB taxonomy): Bacteria > Acidobacteriota > Blastocatellia > Pyrinomonadales > Pyrinomonadaceae > PSRF01. Next base: position 919 of record DASRPN010000062.1, read on the forward strand.
CACCTACCAGCAAACGCGAGTGCTATATCGGCACCGATAACGTCGCCGCGGGACGCCAGGCCGGCGAGTTGCTGAAGGAAGCACTGCCGCAAGGCGGCAAGGTGATGGTTTTCGTCGGCACGCTCGACGCCGCCAATGCGCAGCAACGTTACCAGGGTTTGAAAGAAGCCGTCACTGGTTCGAATATCCAGATCCTCGGCGTGCGCACTGACAACACTGAGCGCGTGCGCGCGAAGGCTAATGCGGCAGACACCCTCGTGAATAATCCGGATCTCGCCGGAATGGTGGGACTGTGGTCCTACAATGGACCAGCGATCCTCGGCGCTGTGAGAGAAGCAAATAAGATCGATAAAGTTAAGATCATCGCATTCGACGAAGAAGACGAAACGCTGGGCGGTATTAAAGACGGTGCGATCTACGCGACAGTCGTGCAGCAGCCCTTCGAGTTTGGATATCAATCGATGGTGATGTTGTCGAAGATTCTGAATGGTGATCGATCAGGCATTCCAGCCGGCAAACAGATCTTCGTCCCAACGCTCGCGGTGAAGAAAACCGACGTCGAAGAGTTCATCAGGAAGATCAACACGCTTCGCGGCCGCAGTTGATGAATAACACGCCACTTCTCGAAATGGAGGGAATCAGCAAACGATTCCCGGGAGTAGTTGCGCTCGATCGGGTAGATCTCACCGTCGGCGCGGGAGAAGTGGTCGCGCTGATCGGTGAGAACGGCGCGGGCAAGTCGACGCTGATGAATATCCTTGGCGGCGCGATTGCGCGCGACGGCGGCAGGATCAAGATTAACGGCGCTCCGGTTGAGATCAATTCACCTCGCGACGCCGCCGCGTACGGCATCGAGTTTATCCACCAGGAACTGAGCGTCCTGGACAATCTCGACGTCGCCGCCAATATTTTTCTGCGTCGAGAACCAACCTTCGGCGGTCCGCTAAAGTTGATCGATCGCGGACGGATCTACAAGGAAGCCGATGTGCTGGTCCGCAAACTCGGGCTCGACATCTCCAGCCGCACGCTGTTAAGTCGACTCTCAATTGCGCAACAACAACTCGTCGAGATTGCACGGGCGCTGAGCGCCGGCGCCCGGATGATTATCATGGACGAGCCGACGTCGAGCTTGACCTTGACCGAAACCCGCCGGCTGTTGGAAATCGTCCACGACCTGAAGTCTCAAAACGTCAGCGTAATCTACATTTCACATCGCTTGCATGAAGTTGAGGAGATTGCGGATCGGGCTGTGGTACTCCGCGACGGAAAGAACGCCGGCGTACTTCAACGCGACGAGATCAATCACGAGCGCATGGTCCGCATGATGGTGGGGCGTGACTTAAAAGACTTCTTCACCGCAGCTGGGGGCAAAGAAGGCGTTCCGGCAAAGAACGAAGGCCAGGGTTTCGAAGTGCGGCGGCTGCGGACGTTGCGGTATCCGAAACATAATATTTCTTTCAACGTCGCTGACGGCGAAGTATTGGGATTTGCGGGGTTAGTTGGGGCGGGACGATCTGAGATGGCCCGCGCGATCTTTGGTGTGGAAGATGCTCACGAAACTGAAGTCGTGCTCGACGGCAAAGCACTCAAGATCACCGGACCACGGGACGCAATCGCGCACGGCATCTATCTCGTGCCCGAAGATCGACGTCAAAGTGGACTGATCGTCGACTTTAACGTGCGCGAAAACATTTCGCTGCCTAACCTCGACGCTTACTCGTCTGCGAAGATAATTAATTTCAGCAAAGAATCGAAGGCAGCAATCGACGCGTCCAAGGCGATCAACATCAAGACACCGACGCCGGAAATGCGCGCAGCCAATCTCAGTGGCGGCAACCAGCAGAAAGTCGTTCTGGCGAAGTGGCTCACTTTCGCGCCGCAAGTGCTAATCTTTGACGAACCAACCCGCGGAATCGACGTTGGCGCGAAGGCAGAGATTTATCAGCTCATTCGAAACCTTGCCGCCAACGGCGTCTCGGTAATTGTAATCAGCAGTGAGATGGAAGAGGTGCTGGGAATCAGCGATCGCATCGCCGTGATGCATGAAGGCCGCTTAACCGGAATTCTGGAACGTTCACAATTCAGCGAAGAGGCCGTCATGCATCTGGCCACAGGCACTGAAGGGTAATCGCTTATGAAAAAAGAGCTCGGAATCTTCATACTGCTCGTCGTCCTCTGCATCATCACTTCGATATACAATCCCAACTTTTTGTCGACGATCAATTTGCAGAACACGGGGCGGCAGATCGGCGCGTTCGGCATTTTCAGTATCGGACTCGGACTGGTGATCATCACCGGCGGTATCGAACTGTCGGTCGGATCGATGATGGGATTACTCGGCGTGCTGCTATCGATGATGCTGACGGAGTGGAATCTTGGGATCGTGCTCGCCTTGCTCGGGTGCATCGCCATCGCGATGGCCCTGGGACTGGGCCATGGGCTGTTGATCACACGGCTCAATATGCAACCGTTCATCGTCACGTTGTGCGGGTTGTTGTTTTATCGCGGCGTCGCGCGTTTCATCTCAGGCGATGAGACGAAGGGTTTCGGCACCGTCGCCGGTCTCGATTTCCTTCGTTTCCTGGCGAACGGAAATCTCTTCGGGATACCGATGCCGTTTGTGCTGCTGATCATTATCAGCGCGATCACGTGGGTGGTGCTGCACCGCTCGGTTTATGGACGTTACCTGTTCGCGACGGGTCGCAATCCTGAAGCGGCGCGTTATGCGGGCATCAACACCAAAGGCATCATCACGCTGACTTATGTTATTTGCGGCGCGCTCACTGCAATTTCCGGGATGATCTTCGCCTTCTACACAAACTCTGTTTCTCCCGCGAATCACGGCAATGCTTACGAACTTTACGGAATCGCGGCTGCGGTGCTGGGTGGTTGTTCGTTGCGTGGCGGCGAAGGTTCGGTTATCGGGATCGTGATCGGTACCGCGTTGCTACAGGTGTTGCGCAATCTTGTTAATCTGCTCGACATTCCGAGTTCGCTTGATTTCGCGGTGATGGGCGCGGTGATTCTGATTGGTGTGATGGCGGACCAGATCTTCACCGAGCGCAGGAACAGACGCCAGATTGCGTTGATGCGTGAAATGAGTGCTCGTGAAGCTCAATCGAATTGAATTAGTCTGGAGAAGGTTATGAAAATCCGTGCAATCGCCTCCCTCGTGCTGCTGTGTTCGTGCGTTGTTGTTGTCAACGCGCAGCAACAGATCGGCACCGTCGACGGTCAAGCGATTAATCTCTACACACTCACGAATCGCAACGGCATGGAAGCGAAGATCATCAACTTCGGTGGCATCGTCATGTCGCTGAAAGTTCCCGATCGCAACGGGAAGTTTGCCGACGTCGTTCTGGGCTTCAACAATCTCGACGATTACCTCAAACCGCATCCAAGCTTCGGCACTGCAATTGGACGTTTCGGGAATCGCATTGCGAAAGGGCGCTTCAAACTCAACGGCGTCGAGTACAAGCTCGCGATCAATAACGGCGAAAACCATCTGCACGGTGGTATCAAAGGTTTTGACGACGTCGTGTGGACTGCTGAAGAACACAAATCATCTTTGGGCCCGGCGGTGCGACTGACGTATCTCAGCAAGGACGGCGAAGAAGGTTATCCGGGAAACCTCAAGGTGACGATGGTTTACACGCTTACCAACCGTAACGAACTGAGGATTGACTACACCGCAACAACCGACAAAGACACGGTTCTGAACCTGACGCACCACTCGTATTTCAATCTCGCCGGCGAAGGCAATGGCGACATACTCAATCACCGGCTTAAGTTGAACGCTTCTCGTTTCACACCGACCGACGCCGGATCGATCCCGACGGGTGAACTGCGAGATGTCGCCGGCACACCCTTCAACTTTCTGAAGGCGACAGCAATCGGCGCGCGCATCAACCAGGACGATGAGCAGCTAAAGTTTGGGAATGGTTACGATCACAACTTTGTGGTTGATGGTGTCGCCGGTCGTTTGCGCCAGGCTGCCGTGGTGACTGAACCGACTACCGGACGCGTAATGGAAGTATGGACCACCGAACCGGGAATTCAGCTCTACACCGGCAACTTTCTCGACGGTACGCTCGTGGGAAAATCCGGCCAAGCCTATCAGCGTCGTTCCGGATTTTGCCTCGAAACTCAGCACTACCCCGACTCGCCTAACAAACTTAATTTCCCAACTACCAAGTTGAAAAAAGGCTCTGTTTTTAGATCAGTAACGATCTACCGTTTCTCCGCCCGGTGAACACCAAAGCATCCTCAAGCTCCAGGCCAACGGTGCTACTGTTTGGCGCAACGATGTTTCTCAGCGCCCTTTTGTTGTTCTGGGTGCAACTCATAATCGCGAAGATGCTTTTGCCGCGGCTCGGTGGGACTCCTGCAGTATGGACCACCTGCATGCTGTTTTTTCAGGTGCTGTTGTTGGCCGGTTATTCGTACGCACTCGTTACGACTGCGTGGATAGGAGCTCGCACTCAGGCAGTTCTGCATATCGGATTGCTGCTCCTTTCATTACTTTCCTTGCCACTTGCGCCGGTAACGTTTGCTTCGATCTCTGACCGAAGCAATCCCGCTATATGGCTCTTCGGTTACCTCCTAATCGCGATCGGGTTACCCATTTTTCTCATTTCGACCACGAGTCCGCTGCTACAAAAGTGGTTTACGCGCACGAGTCACACTTCGGCGAGTGATCCGTATTTTCTGTTTGCGGTGAGTAATGCTGGGAGTCTGCTGGCGTTGATGAGTTATCCAGTGGTTTTGGAACCCGGACTTACTTTGTCTACGCAGAACCGCCTGTGGATGGTGATGTATGTCGTGTTCTTAGTGCTGAGCGTGGGTTGTGTGATCGTGTTGTGGAGGTCGTTGCGCGGTGCGAAAGTAGAAGCTGATGCGAGTGTTGTGGTGCCGACGTCGGTTTCTCCGGTTTCGTACAAGCAGCGGCTCTACTGGATTCTGTTAGCGTTTGTTCCGGCAAGCTTACTGTTTGGTGTCACTACCTACATCACGACCGAGATCGCACCCACTCCCCTACTTTGGACCATTCCGCTCGCTCTCTACTTAGTGACATTCGTTATCGCGTTCGCGGGAAAGAACTTGCTGCCGGAACGATTCGCGAACGTCGCCCTCACGGGTTTGGCTCTGCTTCTTACCTTGGTAATTGCTGCCAGCGCCACGGAACCAACCTCAGCGATGGTCCTGCTTCATCTTTGTTTCTTCTTCGTCGCCGCCACCATCTGCCACAACAAGCTGGCCGGAGACAGACCGTCAGCCACACGCCTCGCCGATTTCTACTTGTGCGTCGCCATCGGCGGAATGCTTGGCGGACTATTCAACACCTTAATCGCCCCGATTGCGTTCAACACGATCGTCGAGTATCCCCTTGTGATCGTTCTGGCCTGTTTGATCCCGCGAGTAAAGACTGAAGACGATTCCAGAGCCGATCTACTGTTCGATGTGATCTGGCCGTTGGTTATCGGCGCACTGACCGTCGCTCTAGCCTTCATTGTTAAAGGACCGGAGTTGAGCCCGGCTGTCCGTATAGCGATCGTCTTCGGTGCGCCCCTCGTGATCGTCAATCACCGTTTTCGCAACCGGCCGCTTCGATTTGCGCTCGCACTTGGCGCCGTGATGCTTGGCGGCGTTGTGTACTCCGAGATCGAGAATCGCACCTTATATGCGCAACGCAATTTCTTCGGCACGCTGAGCGTGCGATTCGACCCGCACACCGCAACAAATACTTTCTATCATGGCAACACCATACACGGGCGCCAGTTCGTCGATCCTCAACTTCAACGCGAGCCAGTTTCATACTTCCATCGCGACGGACCATTGGGAAGGATCTTCGAAGCCTTTAGCGCTAACGCTGCATCGCCAAACGTTGCGATCGTCGGCTTGGGAACGGGCTCGATGCTGTGCTACTCGTTTGCTGGTCAGCATTGGACCCTCTACGAAATCAATCCCGCGGTAATCGACGTCGCGCATTCACCACAATATTTCACTTACCTGCAAAAATGCGCGGCCGCTTCCACTGAAATAGTTTTGGGCGACGCGCGTCTGCAATTGCAGAATGCGCCGGACCAGCATTTCGGCCTCATCATTCTCGACGCGTTTAATTCCGATGCCGTCCCGATCCATCTCATGACACAGGAGGCAATCGCGCTTTACCGATCGAAGCTGGCGCCGGGTGGGATGCTCGCATTCAACATCTCGAATCGCAGCGTCAAGCTCGACACAGTCCTCGCGGACTTGGCTAAAGGCTTCGGCGCAACGTGTCTTAGCCTCGCCGACGGAGAGCAAAATGTTCGAACAGGCAAGGACCCTTCCGAGTGGCTGGTGATGGCCCAACAATCACCGGCGTTCGATATTCTGGCCCAGGATCCACGTTGGCGAGTTGTTCAGGCAGGAGATGGATCGAGTGTTTGGACGGATGATTTTTCAAATATTCTGAGTGCATTCCGCTGGTACTAAAACTAAATCCTCACAGAACTTTCAATCTAAAGTCTCGAAACCACGTCGTGTTCCGAACGGCATGGTTAACGCTTGTTTGTTTTCAAATGAAACGCGCGTTCGCCCGCGGGGATTGGCATCGGGAGGAAGTTCGCACGCGGCGGTAACGGACAGGTCGCGTAAGGAGTGAAAGCGCAGGGAGGGTTTTCCGCGCGGTTGAAATCGAGGATCACTTCGCCACGCTGCGGCGGATCGGCGTAGAGAAAACGTCCGGCGCCGTAGCTGGTCTTTCCCGCAGTCTGATCGCGAAAGATGATGAACAACTTGTCGCCCTCTTCCGTTACCGGCAGCAACTGGTGCGTCGCGCCGTTCAACGTGAAAGTCAGAACACCCGGCGATTTCATCTTCAACTGATCGCCAAGCACGTTTGCGATCATGATCTCTTTTGGCTGATCGTATGGAGTGAACTTCGCGTTCACGCGATACGACTTATCCGCTTTAAACCATTCCAGTCCCTTAAACTCTCGCAGTGCTTTGCTGTTCTTGTCTTTCACTCGTAGCCCGTAACGTTCGCCTCTTTTGATCACGCTCAACGTCAACGACCCAACCCGGAACGGCGCCGGAGTATCGTCGCTGTCAAGACGCATTTCGGAATTCTTGATCGGTTCACCGCCGATGTCGGTTACCTTCACGCCCTCAGCGACTTTCAGCGTCACGACACCATTGGCGAGCTCGAGCGTGCCGATATTCCGGGGCGCGGAACCAGTCAAGACGATGTCCATTTCCTTTCCGGTGCCGAAACTGTTGCTGCCTTCTTTCAACCAGAACAGTCCCGCGACCGTGAGCCATCCGTTCTCCGAGCGCAGCTCTTTATCTCGCTGCATGCGCCACGTGCGAACCTGTTCTTCGAACGAGGGTTGAGGACAAATCAGGAGTAACAAACAAAGACTTATTTTGAACACTGATAAAGTCATAATCATAAAGGTAATCTCAACCGCGCCTCGCAGCCGCGTAGCTGCTGCCGGTTCTCCAACGTCAACGTGCCGCCGTGTGCCTCGGCGATCTGTCGCGACAATACTAACCCGATTCCAGATCCTTGAGCCTTGGTCGTAAAGAACGGCACAAACAAATTCGCCGTGCTTGCCAAACCCGGCCCTTCATCTCTGATCCAAACCTCAACCTGCCCGTTCTTCTGCTGCCACCCAACTTCGACACGCCCGTTCGTCTCCATCGACGCGTCAACGGCATTGCGCACGAGATTAATCAGCAACTGTTCCAGTTGAACGTCGTCGCCTTTCACGAACAGGTCCGGCCCGCCCACAACAGTCACCGGCAGACGCGTTTCCAAACTCGCCACTCTCGACAACAGCGCCCCGATCTTCAACGGCTCGAGCCGCGGCGGTGGCAGACGCGCCAGCTTCGAATACGATTCGATAAAACGCGCCAGCGAATCGGCGCGCGACGAGATCACCGCGAGCCCGCGGTGCATGTCTTCCCGCCAGTCGGCCGGTTCTGGTTCCCTTCCGATTAGATCCGCAAGACTGCCGGCAACCGATTTGATCGGCGCGAGCGAGTTGTTGAGCTCGTGTCCCAACACACGCAACAGTCGTTGCCACGCACTTCGCTCTTCTTCGCGAAGCGTTTGACTCAAATCCGTCAACACGAGCAATTGCAGCTGCTGCCCGCCCTCGCGAAATGTGCTGCGACGAATGTCCCAACGTCCAACGCGACCGGGAAACACCATCTGCATCGTCTGCGGTGGACCACCGGCGGGCCAGGTCAGACATTCCCCGAGTCCCAGATCTTCGGCAGTGCGGTCCAACAAACGCGTGGCGGGTTGGGCCAGCAGTTTCTCTCCTGCTCGATTTGCCAGGCGCAGCCGGTGGTCTGCGTCAAACGCAAACACGGCGACGTCGATCTCGGCCATCACCGTTCGTAACAGTGCGGTCGCTTCCATCGCGCCAAGACGTTGCTCGCGCAATGTTTGGCCAAGGTCGTTCACCTCCAGCATCACTTCGCCGAGTGCGTCGCCACTTAGCGCGCGGCGGCCGCGAATCGAATAGTCGCCTTCGCGAACGGCTGCGAGAATATTCGAAAGTGTTTGCAGGGGTCTGACGATGCGCTGCTTGAGATTGAAGGAAATTCCCAACCACAGCAGAACGAGAAACAGGTCGACGGTCCATTGGATCTGCGCGGAGTACCCGTCGTACCAAAGCAAAAACGCGGCCAACGCGACTGCGGGAAACCCGGCGGCCAGCGCCAGTATCGTGATGCGCCGCTCGAATCTCAGACCGCTGCGCGTGAGTGCGGGATCAAGCGACGCCCATGGCGATGGATGTTTTGGTGGAGGCTTGACTGGCGTACTCACGAGAGCATGATAACCCATGTCTCGTCGATACTTATGGTTCTGCCTTTGCGATTGGTGCTGGCGCGGATCGGGGTGATCCTAACTGCGGAGAAACTGCGGCCTACCAAACCTGAACCTGAGTGGATTCCTCGGGAGACCTCAGGTGCTAACTCCGGACCCGGGTACTATCTCCCACCAGCGGCAGAACAAGGGTAAGCAATCGTCTCAACACGGATTCGTCTGGCATACTGTCGGCGATTACGCCAAAAGCCCGATGTTGGGCCTGCACCAACTCAATCGCAGTCACTGGTTCACGCCGTAATTGCGATTCACGGAGTCGAACCTTTGACTGACGAATGGTATCCAAAACCTCTTCATCGATATTGCGATCCAGCTCACCTAAACTCTCGTCTGTGTCGACCATCATGCCTCCAGTATAGGCGTATTAGCCTACATATGCCAATCCTGGGACGCGCCCAACATATAGCACCATAAAACGTTAGTCAATACCAGATATCGTATTTTCGTCTTACTATCAATGAGAACCGGAGCAAGGCGATATACGGGGTCAGGTTGAAGAGCAGTGACTCTCGTTTGTCCACTAAATTGAGGTGCTTGGGCTTTACGCTGTCTATCGCCAGGAGACCAATGCACTCACGTTCGTCGCCGCGTTCGTCCCCGTCTGACATGATCGGCACATGCCAGATCATCTTGTAGTCTTTGAGACCCGACAGCGTGCTTACGAAGTTCGGTTTATAAACCGGTCTTCTAGTCTCCATACTCCGCATCGCCGTTGGCATCTTAGGAACGTCGTAGAACTTTGGAACGTTTCGTCCCGCGTTTGCCCGACTGATACAAACCAATCTTTCAGAATTAAAAGGATCTTTGATAATAAGATTCACATTGAAATTGTCCCGTTCAAGATCCATTACGGAATATTCAAGGTAGGATTTGATTGCACTAAGTGCGTTCAATTCGACGTTGTCGATCGCGTCTTTGACTTCCTTGAGCGACTCGACACTTTGCTCGGTCGGTGAAGAGGAACTAGTTCCTGCCACAATCATTGAGGCGTTTGTGATCGCGACCGCAGACATCTGTTTTCTTAACTTGTACTCTCTATCCCAAACACCTGGTTTCTTTAGAAGCCAGTAAACCGGATGAAGAGTAACCGCTGTTAATGAACCCAGAAATACGTAGCCCCAACGCATCGACAACATTTCAGTATGCTGCGTGTAAGGGATGACGATCAAACCACCAAGGCCGCCGATTCGGAGCAGGTCAAACAAGGTGTCCCATCTCGAGGCGCCTCTAACAGCAAATCTAAGTCGCTGGCCCGAGAGTGCCCAATAGCGCCGGTTTGCATACAAGTTCAGCAGAATGAAGATCGTCGCCATCCCAACGATCAGAAGATCAATGATTCCTTTTTCACTCTTGAAACGGAGTACGAGTACAAGAAGGCAGATTAAAACTATTATCCCGGTCGCAACGGTTGTGATTTCATATTGCTTAGGAGTCGTTACACCTGGGCCAGTTTGCGCTTCCTTTTCCACGCCTTTCGCCGGTTCGTTTGCATCTACGGCTACGGGATAGTGTTTAGCTAATGAGGTCAACAGTTCATCTATGGCCTTGTCTGGATCCTCCCAGAATCTTGCGACGCGACCATCCAATACCAGCTGATCGACTGAAGCTTCTTGTTCGACTTGGACTGGAAAAACGCGGATGTTGGGGTTTTGCTGTGCCGCATTCACAATACGGTGTGCAAAGGTGCTTCCCGCTGTACGCATTGTGCCGCAGATAACTACGGGTCCTCCTTCTTGTAGCACCTTTGTCATCTCGCCAACCAAAGACTCTCCGACAAGCACGTTTCCACCATGGATAACGTCGTAACCGGCTGCGCGTAAGGGAACTGCAAGTTCTTCGGCAACTTGCTCCTCCCCTTCAGCATGGACAATTAGGATGCGGTGCATCTATTTGATAGCTTTCAATAAAATAGCGACTCCTAAATTCCAGTTGTGTCGTAGATCAGCATGTTTAATGTCGGCCAGAATGGCTGGCATGTCTGATCCGGTTAAGAGGACAGGCAACACCTTTACTCGGTAACCATTGACCTGCCGCGCTAAGGAAGACATCCATTCTCTGCCCATCCATGGCGTGGTGACGCCGTTCGACGAACAGCAAAGAACAACGTAATGCGCTCCCTCCAGGCCTTGATTGATTTTTTCAACGATTGAATCACCCAGATCGATCTTCCACGTATCGAGCCACACAACATGCCCAGCACGCTGCAACTCGAGCGCGAGCTTTTCTGCAAGTTTTTCGTCACCGCTGCGATGACTCAGAAATACGTTCGCCAATGATTCCTCCTACAATGCTCCTGCTTTCAGCGTGGGACCGATGAGGCGCAGGCTACATCGAGGAAAGGGAATGGATTGAGCGCCGAGATACTATTGCGTGAGAACTTAATAGTCAACTCATAAAACCTACATCGACGACAGTCAGAGCTGAAGCAATGACTATGACAGGTTGTACTTTTGCAACCGGCGATACAACGCGCTGCGGCTCAGCCCCAGCGCCTCGGCCGCGCGGTTCGCGTTCCCCTCATACCGCGCGAGGGCTTTCTTGATCAGCAGCCGCTCCGCGTCTTCGAGACTCATCTCCTCAAGCTGCGCCGACAGCCGCGCATCCGGCGTCGCTTCCAACGCGAGATCGAACGCCGTCACGATCTGTCCCGTGCTCATCAGCACCGCCCGCTCGATCACATGATCGAGCTCACGCACGTTGCCGGGCCACGAATGTTGTCGTAACGCATCGAGCGCCTCAGGCGTAAAGCCCATGATCGGGCGGCGATACCGCTCGCGATGTACTTTCAAAAAGTGCTCAGCGAGGATCGGAATGTCTTCAGTACGCTCGCGCAAGGGCGGCAGCTTGATCTCGACCGTGTTGAGACGAAACAGCAGATCCCGGCGAAAGCGCCCCTGGGCCACTTCCGCATGCAAGTCGGCATTCGTCGCCGACAACAATCGCACATTCACCTTTTGCGTCTTGGACGATCCGACTCGCTCAAAATCACCCGTCTCCAGCACTCGCAACAACTTCGGTTGCAAGTTCAACGGCACGTTTCCAATCTCGTCGAGAAACAACGTTCCGCCGTCTGCGAGTTCAAAACGTCCAACACGATCGCTCTTCGCGTCAGTGAACGCACCACGCACGTGCCCAAACAGTTCGCTTTCGAAAACACCTTCCGCGAGCGCGCCGGCGTTCAGAGAGATCAAAGGCTTTGAGCGGCGGGACGAAATCGAGTGAAGCACACGCGTTATCACTTCTTTACCTGTGCCGTTCTCGCCCGTGATGAGTACGTTCGCGTCCGCTGGTCCAATGCGCTCGACGAGGTTCAGAACAGCTTTCATGGCGGGCGATTCGGAGACGATTTGGGGTATATCGTTCGCCGACTCCGAAACGCTGTCGCGCAGCGCGATGTTTTCGGCTTCAAGACGACGTCCGCGTCGTAGAGCTTCGGCAAGCTCGACCTGCGTGCGCAGCACCGCGATCAGACGCGCGTTGTCCCACGGTTTTTGGATGAAGTCGCGCGCACCTCGCCGCATGGCTTCGACGGCGAGATCGACGCTGCCCCATGCGGTCATCACCACCACCGGCAACGTCGGATCGACTGCACGAATGCGGCTAAGCAGGTCGAGACCTTCGCTGCCCGACGTGGTGTCGCGCGCGTAATTGAGATCGATAAGGACGACGTCGAGTTCCTGCGAGTCGATCGTTTTGAGCACGCCTTCAGGCGACGACGCGCTTTCGATTTGAAAACGCTCACCTTTGAGTAGCAGGCTCAACGCGGCCAGGACGTCGGCCTGATCGTCCGCGATCAAGATACGTGGCATACGATTAAGATAATGGAAGCGAGTGAAATTGCGAAACGCATGTGTTGCGTTTGGAGCTTTGTGCTTTGTTCTTGGTTCTTTGTTCGCTAGTGGAAGTGGCGTCTTAAGAACGTGAGTTTGCTAAACAGAACGTGAGGTTGCTAAACGAACAAAGTACAAAGCACAAAGTACAAAGCACCAAACAAGCGCAAAGCCCAAACACCCAAAACCGCCCTCACTCGTAACGCAGCGCCTCGAGCGGATCGACTTTCATCGCCCGCCGAGCTGGGAGGTAACAAGCCAAGAGCGCCACAGAAATCAACCCAACAGATACAAGAGCAAACGTAGTGACGTCCGTAGGCGTCACTTCAAAGAGCAACCTCGACATCAACCGCGTCAAACCAAACGCGCCAACGAGTCCAAGTCCAACACCGATCAGCGCCAGCGACATACCGTTTCGCAACACCATCTTCAGCACGTCAGTAGCACTTGCGCCCAGCGCCATGCGTACGCCGATCTCCTGCGTGCGTTGCGTCACCGAGTAACTTACCACGCCATAGATCCCGATCGCTGCAAGCAATAACGCAAGCAATGCGAACGTTCCAAGCAGAAACATGCCGAAACGACGTTGCGCGACTGATTGCGCAACGAGTTGCTCCATCGTGTTGACGTTCGAGATCGGGACGTCGCGATCGAGCTCGCGCACCTTCGCGCGGGCGATTGATATTAAACGCGCCGGATCCGAAGTTGTGCGAATTACGACGACTGGACCAAACGGAGGTGACGTGTTCGTGTGGTAATAGATCTCCGGACGCGGCTCGACGTCGAGACCGAGATGACGAACGTTGCCGACAACGCCGACGATCGTTTGCCACGGTATCTGTTGTCCGCTTGAGACCATCGTGCTGATTCGCTTGCCGACCGGATCTTCGCCGGGCCAGAACCGCTTAGCCATCGCCTCGTTAATCAATACGAAACGTGAACCGTTCGTCACGTCCTGTTCGGTCACGAGGCGACCCGAAAGCAACGGGATGCCCATCGTCTGAAAATATCCGGTGCTGGCGCGACGAAAGTCGATCTCCGGACGTTCACCGGCGGGGACTTCGCGACCTTCGATCGCCATGTAGGACGTGATGTTATTCATCGTGCTCATCAGCGGCAGTCGTGTGACGAAACCAACCGAAGCGACTTCCGGCGCGCCGCGTAAACTCGCTTCGAGCTGTTGCATGAACGTCGCGCGTTTCTGCGGTTCCTGATAGGCGACGTTCGGCAGTCCGATTTGCATCGTCAACAGGTTCTCGGTTGTGAACCCCGGTTTGACGTCGAGCAAATGCGCAAAGCTGCGCAGCAACAGTCCGGCACCGATCAACAGGACCATTGCCATCGCCATCTCGGTGATTACGAGCAGACTGCTCAGTCGCCTTTGACCGGATTCCGCCACGGAACCGCGGCCGCCTTCTTTCAATGCGGAGTTAAGATCGACGCGTAGGGACTGCCAGGCGGGCGCAAGTCCGAAGACAACGCCAGTGATGACGGACGCGGCGAGCGTGAACGCGAGCACCGTCATGTCCACGCCGATCTTGTTGTAACTGGGAATCGGAATCGGATTTAGCGCGAGCAGCGCGTTGACGCCCCACGAGCCGATCAGAACTCCAGCGGCGCCACCTATCAGCGAGAGCGTGATGCTTTCAGTAAGCAGTTGCCGCAGCAGGCGCAAACGTCCAGCGCCGAGCGCGGCACGCACAGCGATCTCCCTGCGTCGCGCCGCACTGCGGACCAGCATCAGGTTGACAATGTTTGCGCAGGCGATCAGAAGTACGAGACCGACCGCGCCGAACAGCAAAAACAACGCAGGCCGCACCTTCCCGGTCACTTGAGCGTGAAGCGGCACGACACGCAAACTGACGCCGCGATTCGACTCGGGATACGCGCTTTCCAGACGCTGCGCGATGTTCGTCAGCTCCGCATTGGCTTCGCTCGTTTGCACACCATCGTTCAGCCTGCCGGCCACGGAAAGCAAACGCACTTGTCGCGCACTCGAGGCAAACTGGTTCTGCCACAGCGGCATCCAGAGCTCTGCCGCCGGATCGAGAAACTGAAACTGCGCCGGCATGATGCCGACGATCGTCGCCGTCGTGCCGCTAATAGACACCGGTTTACCGATCACATTCGGATCGCCGCCGAAACGTCGTTCCCATAAACCGCGACTGATGATGACGACTGGTGGACCACCGGTTCGATCTTCGTCGGCGGTGAACGCCCTTCCCTTTTCCGGCGCGACTTTCAACAACTCAAACATGCTCGCGGAGAAGTACATTCCCTGGACCGGTTCAGGTTCGCCATTTCCCGTCAAGGTAAAACTCCACAACGGTGACGCCGCACCGATTGCACTGAACGACTTCGCCTGCAATTTGAGATCGTTGTAATCCGCGAAGGAAAACGGCTGTTCCAGGTTCGCGTCTTTCGTGGTCCAAAGCATCGCCAGCCGCTCGGAATCCTGGTACGGCAAAGGTCGCAGGACGACGGCGTTCACTACCGAGAAGATCGCACTATTCGCGCCAATACCCAGCGCAAGCGTGACGATCGAAATCGCCGTGAACGTCGGATGCTTTAACAGGCTTCGCAACCCGTAGCGAATGTCTTTGAACAACGATTCCATGGTGTCTGCTCTCTCAGCCGCCCGATGTGAGGCGAGGCTATGCCTCGCCGTTTCCTGCTGTTGCTGTTCTTGGGGCTGTGCCCCTCGTTCGGCAGTGCCCGAACCAAGGGCGCAGCCCTCGCTTAAATCTAGGTTCGTCGGCGAGGCGTAGCCTCGCCTCATATCGGGCGGCAGAGCCGCTGCGAGAAGCCGCACAATCCGGCTGCAAGAAGCAGTGAATCCCGCCGCGACGCCACAACACGCACTCTAGAAGTGCACACCTACTCGTAACGCAGCGACACGGTGGGTTCGACTTTCGTCGCCCGCCGTCCCGGCAAGTAACACGCAAGCAATGACACGCCGAGTAGCAACGCAGCAATGCCGCCGTACGTCGTCGCGTCAGTAGGTTCGACACCAAACAACATCGACGCCATCAGTCGCGTCAGCGCAAACGCACCAATCAACCCGATGACGACTCCAATAACCGCGAGTTTCATTCCGTGTCCCATGATCATCGTGAACACGTCCCGCGGGCGGGCGCCGATTGCCATGCGAATGCCAATCTCGTGCGTCCGTTGCGTCACCGAGTAAGACATCACGCCGTAGATACCAACGATCGCCAGCACTAGCGCGATACCCGCGAACAGGCTCAACAACGTCAGATTCAAACGTTCGTTCTGCACTGACTCCGACCGGATCTCGTCCATCGTGCGCACGCTGTAGATCGGCTGATCGGGATCGATCTCCTTGATCGCGGCACGCACTGAACCGATCAACTGGTTCGGATCGGAAGCGCCTTTCATGATTATCGTCATGCTGCTCGACGGCGCCTGGGCGTACGGATAGTATCCCTGCACACGATCGCTGTTCTGATTCAGGCTCTCCATCTTCACGCGACCGACGACGCCGATGACTTCCAGCTTCCGCGGCTCCTCCTGACCCCCGAATAGGACGCGCTTGCCGATTGGATCTTCGTTGGGCCAATAGCGCTTCGCGAACTCTTCATCGATGATGATCTTGTTTAGCCCCCTCACCGCTCTCTGATCGTCGTTGAGCTTACTCAGATCTTGTCCCGCCAAATGCGACCGGTTGTCGCTGTCAGTAAACGCACGGCCGCGCAACAGCGGAATGTTCATTGCCTTGAAATAATCAGGCGTGACCATACACAACTCTACCAACGGAGTTTGGTCGCGTGGCGGATCGGGCCGGCCTTCAATCCTGAAACCCGATTGCCAGCCGTTGTTACCCAGCGGAAGTCCCGAAGCAGCCGCCGCTGATTCAATTCCCGGCAATGCGCGAATGTTTTCAAGTAGTCGATCGTAGAATGAAGCTCGCGCCTCCTGGGTTGCGTATTTCTTTTGCGGCAACGCGACGCTAAAGGTCGTGAGTTGTTCGTGCGAGAAACCTGGATTGACTTTTTGCAACAGGTAAAAACTGCGAATCATCAAACCAGCGGCAATCAACAACACGAGGGTTGTCGCGACTTCCCCGACGACGAGAAAGCTGCGTAACCACTGCCGCGAACTCGTTCCGCGCCCGCTTTCTTTCAACGTCTCGTGTACGTCGACGTCGCCGGCCTGTATCGCGGGCAGCAATCCGAAGATGATGCCTGTCACAAACGAAACCACGACTGTGAACGCAAGCACGGTCCAGTCGAGTCCGATTTCACGCGAGCGAGGAATTCCGGTCGGACTCATGTAAAGAATCAGCTGCACGCCCCAACGCGCGAGCGCCAGACCAATGGCCCCGCCGATCAGCGAGAGCAAAACGCTCTCGGTCAGCAACTGGCGCATAAGACGCCAACGGCTCGCGCCTACAGCAGTGCGAATCGCCATCTCCTTCTTTCGCGCCGACGCGCGCGCCAACAAAAGATTGGCGATGTTCGCGCAGGCAATCAGGAGCACAAACCCGACGGCCCCGAAGATCACCCACAACGCTCGTCGCACGTCGCCGACAAATATTTCCAGCAATGGCCGCAGTCTCACGCGATTACCGGCGTTTGAGTCGGGATATTGCTTCTCGAGATTGGCGGCAATCGTATTCATGTCGGCATCAGCCTGCTCGAATGTTACACCCGGCTTGAGACGCGCGACTCCATACAAACCCGGATGATTGCCACGCTCTTTCCAACTCGCTTGATCTGAAAGTTGGCCCACCGGCACCCACATCTCTGCACGGCTCGGATACGCGTACGTCTCAGGCATAATGCCAATCACGTCGTAGCTCTTTCCGTTGAGTGTGATCGGTTGATTTAGGATGCTCATCTGTCCGCCGAAGCGTCGTTGCCAAAGCGGATAACTGAGCACCACGACTGCCCTGCCGCCCGGCTTGTCTTCTTCATTTGTGAACACGCGGCCATGAAGCGCGTTGACTCGCAGCACCGAGAAGAGATCGGCTGAAACCTGGCCCGTTACGATTCGTTCGGCTTCACCGGCGCCGGTGAGGTTGTAGCTCGCGCGATTGTAGACTCCGATCTTTTCAAACGTCTGAGTTTGAGCGCGCCAGTCACTGAAGTTCGGATAGGAGATCGACATTTCATCCAGCACCGGACTCTTCTCATTCAAAAAGATAAGCCGATCCGACTCCTCGTACGGCATGGGCCGCAACAACACAGCGTTCACAACGCTGAAGATGGCACTGTTCGCGCCAATGCCGAGCGCCAAAGCGATCACCACGATGATCGAGATGCCGGGGTTCTTCAACAGCATTCTTGCGCCGTAGCGGATGTCTTGCCAGAGAGTTGTCATTCCAATTACTCCTTTTAACTGTTTCTCAGTGCCTCAACCGGATTGACGTTTGTCGCGCGTCGAGCGGGAAGATAACAAGCTGCCAACGCCACGAGTGCGAGCAGAATCGTCACGCCGCCAAACGTCAGCGAATCGGTGGCAGTTATGCCAAACAACAATTCACTGTCGAAGAAAATCGAGCTCGCTAACACACGAGTCAACGCGAAACCTAATAACAATCCCAACGCGAGACCGTAAATCACGAGCAGCATTCCCTGCCCAACGACGAGCTTCAGAATGTCGCCACGCAACGCGCCGAGCGCCATGCGAATACCGACTTCGCGAGTTCGTTGCGCGACGGAA
Source organism: Pyrinomonadaceae bacterium (assembly GCA_035646355.1). GTDB lineage: Bacteria > Acidobacteriota > Blastocatellia > Pyrinomonadales > Pyrinomonadaceae > PSRF01. The sequence goes on from DASRPN010000062.1 coordinate 19,315, forward strand.
TACGCAACAACGCCGTAGATTCCGATCGTCGCTAACAACAGCGCCATTACACCGCAACCAGCCATCACGATCGCCAGCAGCCGGAATGGATAAAGCACGGCGGCGAAGTTCTCGTTGATCGTTTGAACATCGGCGACGGGCATCTTTGGATCGAGCTCCTGTATCGTCCGCCGCACGCTCGAAACCAGGCTTTGCGGATCGCTCGACGTGTTCACCATTAAAAACATGCGCGGGAAGTTTGACTGCATCACCGCGAGCGCGAAAAACGGACGCACATCGTTCTCCAATGCATGCCAGTTGTTGTCGCGAATCACGCCGACTACTTCGCACATTTGTATGTCGTTGGTTTTTACGCTGCCTCGGATCAGGTGCTTGCCTGGTGACTGTCCGGTGCCGCCGAAATAGCGTTGCGCAAACACTTCGTTGACGATGGACACACAGGTCGCCCCATCCTGATCGCGCTCGTCAAAATCGCGGCCCTGCACGAACGGAACTTTCATGTTCGTGAAGTAACCTGGACCGGCATACATGGAATCGAGATGCAGGCTCTCGCCGAAACTCGGTTTGTAACCTTCGATCTCGATGCTGCGACGCGAGCCGCCGGTAAAACCGCCCTGTATGCTTTCGGCGAGACTGACGTTTTGCACTCCCGGTAGCGCGGCGACACGCTCGGAAAGACTGCGATAAAACTCCTGGCCCTTGCGACGGTCATAATCGCGTTCGTCAAGCCTCACCGGCGCGAGGACGATGTTGTCCGAACTGAATCCGAGCCTCGTCGGCCGGAGCTTCTCCAAACTGCGCAACACCAGACCCGCGCTTATCAACAGCAACAACGAAAACGCCACCTGGGCCACCACGAGGGACATGCGCAAGCGCGACTTGCGATAACGGCCAGTGGAAACAGTTGAATCGTCTTTCAACACGCTCGACACATCAGCCTTCGAGCTTTGTAGCGCGGGCGCAAGTCCAAAGAGCACGCCCGTGATCATCGACACCGCGATCGTGTAGACCAGAACGCGCCAATCGAGATGCAGGTCGAAAGCGAGGCGAATGCCTTCAGGTAAAGACGGCATGAACCCGATCAGTAAATTGAGTAACCAGATCGCCAACAGGATCCCCGCAGCGCCGGCGATCGTCGAAAGGAGAACACTTTCGGTCAGCAGTTGGCGAATGATGCGCTTGCGGCTGGCGCCTAGTGCCAACCTGACTGCGATCTCGTTGCGCCGCACGACCGCACGCGCGAGCAACATACTCGCGAGGTTCATGCACGCAATCAGCATCACGAGATTAACGATCACAAACAACAGCGCTGCCGCTGCATACGCCGACTCGCGCATTTGTGGATGAACCCGCGTTTCGCTCTCGGCCAGAACGCTAACAAATTGTTCGCGCACCGAGTTGCCTTTTCGCCTGATCCACTCATTGGGCTGCGCTGCCTGCATGTCTTTCGTGAGCAGCTCAAAACGTGCGCGCGCCTGAGCGATCGTTGTGTCCGGCTTCAGGCGTCCGACGAGGATCAACCACTTGCTGCCACGACTGGTGATTAGACCATCGCCACTATTCTCTTCCACTGCCGGCATCATCATCGCCGGCACCCAAACCTGGCACGACATACCACGGATCATTCCGGTGTATTTCGCCGGTGCAACGCCGATGACCGTCAACTGCTGGTTGTTGAGCGATATCGTTTGGCCCACGAGCGACGGATCCGAGTTGAATCGTCGCTGCCACAAGTCATGACTGATCACGACAACGGGATTCCGTCTTAAAACCTGGTCTTCTTCTGCCGCGAAAGTACGACCGAGGAAAGCCGGCACACCAATCACGTCGAAATAGTTTCCCGAGACCGCTTCGCCCCAAATCTGTTCGACCTGGTTTGGACCACCGAGTTTGTACTGACGAATGCCGTAAGCGGCGAGTCCGGTGAAAACGTGATTGTTTTCGCGGAAATCGAGGTAACTCGGGTAAGACAGCGTGTGATAGGGCTGCTCTGTATCGCCGCTGTATAGCTCGACAATCTGTTCCGGGTTCGCCACCGGGCGCGGACGCAACAGAAGCGAATTTACGATGCTGAAGATCGCCGAGTTTGCGCCAATGCCGATGGCCAGCGAGATAACTGCAAGCACGGTGACGCCTTTGCTCTTCCAAAGCATCTTCGCGGCGTAGCGAACGTCTTGACGAAGAGTTTGCATCTTCTTTGAGCTTCTGTGATTTATGCTTTGTACTTGGATCTTTGTGCTTTGTTAGCTGGAGAAACTCCACCTCAAGCTGTCTCTGAGGCTTGCGAACAAAGTACAAAGTACAAAGCACAAAGCTCTAAGCTCTACCTCCTATTCGTACCGCAGGGCCTTCAGAGGATCGACTTTCGTTGCACGGCGTGCAGGCAGATAACACGCGAGCAACGCGATGGTCGTCAGTACACCGACGACAGCGGCGAAGATCGTGCCGTCCGTCGGCGTCACGCCAAACAACAAAGCTCGAATCAAACGCGTTAGCGCTAACGCGCCCGCCAGACCTATCGCTTGTCCGACAAGCGCGAGCACCATTCCCTGTTTAAGCACCAGCCGCAACACGTCGGCGACCTGCGCACCGAGTGCGAGGCGTATACCCATTTCTCGTGTTCGCTGCGTCACCGTATACGAGAGCAATCCGTAAATTCCGACTGCGGCGAGTATTAACGCAAGCGCCCCAAACAACGCCATCAACGTCATGTTCAATCTTGGTTGCGAGATGCTATCCGAGACGATTTGCTCCAACGTGTTCACGTTCGCAATCGGCTGGTTCGGATCGATGGACCAAACTGTTTGACGCAGAGCCGGAACGATTGCGGTAGGTTCGGTCGTCGTGCGCACGAGCAGCATCATGTCGTGCAATGGCGCCTGCGTCGCGGGAAGGTAGTAAGTCGGTTCAGTTTCTGCTTGCAAACCTGCCGACTTCACATCGCGCACAACACCGACGATTTCAAACGAAGTAAGGCGCTGCTCTCTCCAGATTCTGACCGGTGGACTCGGTCTGATACGACGACCGATCGGATCTTCATTCGGAAAGTAATGCCGCACGAACGCTTCGTTGACGATCATCACGCCCGGATGGTCCTGATCGTCGAGCGGCGTAAACTGCCGCCCGCGAATCATCGGGGCACCAACCGTTACGAAATAGTCAGGCCCGATCGGATTGAAGTTTGCCTGGAATCCCTGGCCGTCCGCCGGCGCAACTCGTCCTTCGATCTGAAAAGAATCGATCCAGTTGGTCTGTAGCGGATGATCGTAAGCGATTGCCGCAGACTGCACACCCGGTAGGTTTGAAACGCCGTCGTGTAGTTGATTGAAGAATTGATTGATCTCTTCCGGCTTGTCGTACTTCGCGTACGGAAGTGTCAGGCCGAGCGACAGCACGCGCTCCGCACGGAATCCCGGATCGACTTGTTGCAGCCGCCAAAAACTCTTGATTAACAGGCCGGCGCCGATGACCAGCATCACCGCCATGCTGACTTGGAACACTACAAGCGCCTGCCGCAGGCGCAACCGCCGGCCGCCTGGTCCAGACGTGCGACCGCTGTGCTCGAGTGTCGAATTCAAATCAGGTTTTGCAGCATGCCACGCTGGTATTAGGCCAAACACCAGACAGGTCGCGATCGCCAGCAACAGCGCGAACCCAAGCACCTGCCAATCGAGTTGCACGTGGTCCAGGCGCGGAATGTTCTGCGTTACCAGCTTCAACAGCACGTTCAACCCAAGCGAAGCCAATCCAATGCCGGCCAATGTGCCAAGCAGCGAAAGTAGCAAGCCTTCGATGAAGAACTGGCGAACGAGCCGCCCACGACTGGCGCCAAGTGCGGCGCGAATCGCAATTTCTTTGCTGCGCGCGGCGTGTTGGGCGAGCAGCAGTCCGGCGATGTTCGCACATGCGATGAGCAGTACGAGACCAACGGCGATTAGTAGTGTGAACAATCCGGTTCGGACGTTGCCGACCATTTCATTCATGAATGGATTGACGATGATGCCTTTGCCTCTATTCGACGCGTATGCCTGCTCGAGCCGCGCGGCGATCGCATTCATCTCCGCGGCCGCCTGGTCCAACGTGACCCCTGGCTTCAAACGTCCAACGACACCAAGCACATGCGCCGATCGCACCGCTGCCCAATTCGGATCAAAAGACATCGGCAACCAGTACTGCTGCCCCGATTCTTCAAAATCAAGTTGTCCTGTGGTTAAAGGTCTCGCAGGATAAAGACCACGCGGCATCACACCGACAACCGTGTAGTTACTGCCGTCGAGACTGATCGTGCGGTTAAGAACATTCTGGTCACCGCCGAAACGTCGTTGCCATAAGCCATGGGCCAGGATGACCACCTGGCCTTTACCAACTTCATATTCTTCCGGCGAAAACGAACGGCCCAACACCGGCTCGACGCCGACGACGGCGAAGTAATCCGAGCTCACTCTCGATCCGTGCAACTGCTCCGGTTCACCATCGCCGGTCAAGCTCATTGCCGAACCGCCGTACGCGGAAATGCCTTCAAACAGCGTGTTCTGTTTTTTCCAGTCGTGAAAATTTCCCGGCGATGCCCGCCACCGGCCATGCGCCGGCACGTTTTCCCAAAGCGAGACGAGCCGTTCGGGATCTTTGTAGGTCAACGGACGAAGCAGGACCGCGTTGACGACACTGAAGATCGCCGTGTTGGCGCCAATTCCCAGCGCGAGCGTGATGATCGCAATGATGCTCACGCCCGGATGCTTCAACAGCATTCGCACGCCGTAACGCAAGTCCTGGAGGAGAGTGTTCATAACGTTTCCCCTTTGGTTTATGCTCTTTGATGTTGGTCAGTAGTCAGTAGTCCGTGGTCAGTAGCCGAGTCACCACGGACAACTGACCACCGACAACTGACAAAGCCAAAGCACAAAGCACTAAGCACAAACATCTTCCTATTCGTATCTGAGTGCCACCATCGGATCGACTTTGGCTGCGCGGCGCGCCGGTATCCAACACGCGAGCAAGGCCACGACTGCGAGCAGCAAAGGAACCGCGGCGAACGTTAACGGATCGACCGCTTTGACTCCGAACAGTAACGAAGTCATCAAGCGTGTCAGTGCAAACGACGCGGCCAAACCAATCGCCACGCCAAGCAACGTCAACTTCATTCCCTTTTGCAGTACGAGCAACAAGATCCTCGCGGGCGATGCACCGAGCGCAAGCCGCACGCCAATTTCGTTTCTGTGTTGCGCGACGAAGTGAGCGAGCACACCGTAGATTCCGAGCGAGGCCAACAACAACGCGAGTACGGCGAATGCGCTCAGCAGGATCATGCCGAGTCGTCGTTGTGAAGCTTCGCGACCAAGCACGTCTTCCATCGTCGCGACATTTGAAATTGGCTGATCCGGATCGACCGAACGAATGGCGTCGCGCACACCTCCCATTAGACTTAATGGATCGCCGGCAGTACGTAGCGCCAGGTCGCGCGGCGCGTAGAAGTCCCACGGTGTTACCTGTCCGTACGGAAAATACATCTCACTCTTGACGGCAACGTCGATGCCCATCTGGCGAACGTCGCCAACGATGCCGACGACCATGAACCACGGGTCGTCATCCGTCGGATCACCGAGCGTGAAACGACGTCCAACCGCATCGCCGTTGGGCCAGTACTCACGTGCCATGGTCTCATTGATGATCGCCACCGGCATCGACTGCGTGTTGTCTTGCGCGGTGAAGTAACGACCCTGGCGCAACGGCACGCTCATCGTCTGCAAGTAGTTTGCGGTGACCTGACGATGAATCGCGTCGTATGACGCACCGGGAACGCGCTCGGTTGTGCCTTCCGGAAAGACACCAGTGGTGCCGCCCTTCCAGGTCAACGGTATAGCAGTCGTATAACCCGCCGAGGCAACGCCGGGAATCGCTTCCACACGTTGCAGAACGTTTTGATAGAACGCATGGCGTTTGCCGGGCTCGTCGTACTTGCTGAGCGGCAACGGCGTCCGCATCGTCAAAACCTTCTCAGGCGCAAGCATTGAATACTGATTGAACAACTGGAAGAGGGTTTGAATCAGCAGGACCGCGCCGACGAGCAGCACGAGGGACAACGAAACTTCAAACACGATCATGCCGCTGCGCAATTTCGTTCCCGATCCCGAGCCGGATCGTCCGCCACTCTGTTTTAAACTCTCATTGAGATCCACGCCCGCGGCTTGCAGTGCCGGAATTAAACCGAAGACGATGCCGGTAACGACCGACGTCCCGAGCGCGAACAGCAGGATCCTCGCGTCGAGCTGGAGGTTCGTAGATTGTTTTAGACCGTCGGGAATCAGGTTCTCGAAGAATCCAAAACTCCAGATCGCCAGCAGCAACCCGCTGATGCCTCCAAAGAGCGACAGCAATAGACTCTCGGTCAACAACTGTCTGACGATACGCATCCGACTCGCGCCCAAGGCCGTGCGGACAGCGATCTCGCGCCGCCTTCCGGCAGCCCGTGCGAGCAAGAGACTGGCGATGTTCGCGCAAGCAATCAGCAGCACGAACGCAACAGCGACGAGTAGGACCAACAACGGACGTCGCGCGTCGCCCGCCAACTGTTCATGCAACGGCATCACGACCGCGCCGAGTTTGCCTTCTGCCGTTGCTTCCGGATGATCTTTTGCGATTCGCGCCATGATCGCGTTCATTTCAGATTGGGCCTGGACTGTCGAGACGCCGGGCTTCAATCGCGCTATGACCGTCAAGTAATGACCGCCTCGATTCGCTAGCTCGTCTGCGTCGAGAGCAAGCGGCACGAACAGTCGCTCCTCAGTTTCGAGCCACTGAAAACCCGCGGGCATCACGCCTACGACTTGATGCTGTTCACCGTTGAGCAGGATCGTGCGATTCAAAATATTGCGATCGCCGCCGTAACGACTCTGCCAAAGCGGGTAACTCAGCACGACCACCTTGTTCGCGTTTGGTCGATCCTCTTCCGGCAGGAAGCCGCGACCGATCAGTGGTTGCACGCCGAGTAATGAAAAGAAGTTGTGCGTGATGCGACGTGTCTCGACACGTTCGGGCTCGCCATCGCCGGTCAGGTTCAAACTGGATTCATGCGTCGCCGCGACGTCCTCAAACGACTGCGCCTGGTTCTTCCAGTCGACGTAATTAGCCGGCGCGGGAGTGTTGCGCGGGAAACCGACGAAACTTGCGTCTTCCCAAAGAATCGCCAACCGTTCAGGATCGCGAAACTGTAGCGGCCTGAGCAGCACCGCATTGACGACGCTGAAAATCGCGGCGTTGGCGCCGATGCCCAACGCGAGAGTGATAACTGCAACAGCCGTAAAACCCGGACGCTTCCAAAGCCCTCGCAGGCCATAGCGAATGTCTTGTAGGATTGTCTGCATTACCTTAGTTCTTGGTTCTTTGTAATTAGTACTTTGTGTTTGCCGTGAATGGCTGGGCTGCGAACAAAGTACAAAGCACTAAGTACAAAGACCTCCTCTCATTCATTTCTCAACGCCACGATCGGATCGACCGTCGTGGCCCGTCGCGCCGGGAAGTAACACGCGAGCATCGCGACTGCAACCAGCAAGGTCGCAACTGCGCTGAAGGTCAACGGATCAGTAGCGCTAACACCAAAAAGTAAACTCTTGAGCGCGCGTGTGAGAGCAAACGCCAGTGCCAAACCAATCGTCGCTCCGATCACGGTGAGCACCAATCCGCGACGCACGATCAGTTTCATGATGTCGCCGCGTTCCGCGCCAAGTGCAACGCGAATGCCGATTTCCCGCGTGCGCTGGGCCACCGCGTAACCCATTACGCCGTAAATCCCGATCGCCGCAAGCAACAACGCCGCTCCGCCAAAGACGCTCAACAACACAGCGATCATGCGATCTACCGCAAGCTGATCTGCGATCGTCTCGCTCATCATCTGCACGGAAAATACCGCTACCGCTTTGTTCACCCCGTTCATTTCGTTGCGCAACGTGCCGAGCAGCGATGCTGGATCGCGTTCGGTGCGCACCATCAGCGTCATGTCCGGCTGGTAATTCTGCGACAGCGGAAGGTAGATAAACGGCAGCGGCTCCTCCCGCAGGTTTCGATACTTCGCGGTTCGGGCAACACCAACGATTTCCAAATACCCGCTGTCGGATTCCACTTGCACACGTTTGCCGAGCGCGTCGCCGTTGAAATAACGGCGGGCAAACTCCTCGTTCACGATCGCGACCCCCGGACCGCCCGGCCTGTCCTCTGGACCAAAGGCCCGGCCGCGCACAATGGGAATACCCATGGTGCGGAAAAAGGCTTCTCCAATTACATTCGTGTTCAACTCCATGTCTTCACTGGGCTGAGGTTGATAACCCTCTATCACGGCGTTGCGTCGCTGGCCACCGCCGCTGATCGGAATTACGACGGTAAACGTGGCGTCACTCACGCCGGGCACCTTGCTTATACGCTCGACCATCTGCTGGTAAAACGCCTGCCCTTGTTCACGATTGAATCGCGCGGCGCGCGTATCGAGCGCGGCAGTGACGAGGCTCTGTGAGGCGAAGCCGGGATCGAAGTTGACGGCGTGACGCAAGCTGCGAACGAACAGCGCCGCACTGATCAACAACACCAGCGACAGCGCCAGTTGCGAGATTACCAAAGAGTCGCGCAAGCCCAGTCGACGAAAACGTTGATTGCTGGTGCCAATGGCGTCGTCTTTTAACGAGCTAACAAGATCCGGTCGCGTTGTTTGCAGCGCCGGCACCAGACCAAACACCAAACCCGTCAGCACGGACACCGCAAATGTGAAGACGAGCACACGCCAGTCGAAAATGAAGTCGAGTCCCTGCGCCGCACTCTCGGGAAAGAATGACGGCAATGCGCGCGCGGTCCATTGCGTGAGCAGGAGTCCCAACGCGCCACCCATCAATCCCAGCAGCACACTTTCCGTCAACAGCTGGCGAATAAGACGGCCGCGACTCGCGCCAACCGCCAGTCGCACCGCGATCTCGCGACGTCGCACTGAAGCGCGCGCCAGCAAAAGATTCGCGACGTTCGCACACGCAATCAGCAACACCAGGCCAACCACAGCGAACAGCAAGATCGATATTCGCCAGACTCCCTGTCGCCCTTCCGGTCCAAGCCGGCCTTCGCGCACGACGGTGATTGGCCTCGGCTCGTCGGGACGACCAAATATTCCGCGGTTGGTATCGGGATACGCCTGGGCCAATCGCGCGCCGATCGTCGTCAGCTGACCTTGCGCCTGCTCGAGCGTTACGCCAGGTTTTAAACGGCCAACGATGTCGATACTGCGACCGCCACGTTCGCGGCTCGTGAATTCTTCCTGCGCGGGCATCGACAACCAGAACTGTGGCGGCAGTCCCAAACGAAGCCCGCGAAAGCTCGATTCAGTGACTCCTACTATCGTGTACGACTGTGTGTTGAGCTTGAGTGTGCGTCCGACGATGTTCGGATCGGAGTTGAAACGACTCTGCCAGAACTCATCGCTGATCACGACGGCGGGCGATGCAGATGGCGTATCGTCTGAGACTTGCAGCGTGCGTCCGAGTTTTGCGGTGACTCCAAGGATCGTGAAGTAATTGGAGGTAACGTAGTGGCCGCGCAATCGTTCAGCTCCATCACCTTCGCTGCTGAGATTGAGCAGCGCAGCTTCGTGCGCAGCGAGATCTTCGAACGCGTCAGCCTGACTGCGAAAATCAACAAAGTCCGGATACGAGGATTCACCGTAAAGGCCGCTGCTGTAGTCGCTGGTGTAAACCGCTACCAGCCGATCGGGATCTTTCACGCCTGTCAGCGGTCGCAGGACGAGCCCATTGATGAAGCTGAAGATCGTCGTATTCGCGCAAATCCCGAGCGCCAGCGCCAGCAAAGCAATCACCGTGAAGGCCCGTGCTTTCACGATCATGCGCAGACCATAACGTATGTCTTGTAGGAAAGTTTGCATGTTCTTTGTGCTTTGTGCTTAGTACTTTGTTCTTTGTTTTTTCTCCGCTAGTGTCGAAAGACGGCTTTGAGCGTCAGTTTCCTTAGCGAACAAAGCACAAAGTTCAAAGTACAAAGCACTAATCATCACTCGTAACGCAACGCGACCATCGGATCGACTTTCGTCGCCCGACGGGCGGGGATGTAACAAGCAACAAGCGCTACTAATATGAGTAACACCGCGATC
>DASRPN010000063.1:0-81754 GCA_035646355.1 Pyrinomonadaceae bacterium
TGACGTTTACGCTTGTTCGTCTTCTTGGTCAGGATGTGTCGCGCGTGCGAATGGCCGCGCTTAATCTTTCCGGTGGCGGTCAAGCGAAACCGCTTCGCCGCACCTTTGTGTGTTTTTAGTTTAGGCATTTGGTAATTAACCTTTCGCTGTATTTCGATCTATTCTTTTTGTGCTTTGTACTTAGTACTTTGTTCTTTGCTCGCTATCTGAACTCGCGCTCTAACTCGTATGACTCGCTATGAAACAAAGTACAAAGCACCAAGCTCTTTAAATCACTGATTTACTGGAGCACTTGAGTGCGCGTCCTTCGAGCCCCCGGACTTGTGTCGCTTGGGTCCGAGAATGATGAACATCTGGTTCCCTTCCATTCTCGGCCGCGCTTCGACTTCGCCGACGTCCGACAGGTCTCGCTCCAGTCTCTCGAGAATGCGCGCGCCGAGCTCGCGGTGCGTCATCTCGCGTCCGCGAAACCAGATGGTCGCTTTCACTTTGTCGCCATCCTGGAGCCACTCGCGGGCATGCTTCATGCGGTAATCGTAGTCGTGATCGTCGGTGGCAGGCCGAAACTTCACTTCCTTGACCGTGATCGTGACTTGCTTCTTCTTGGCCTCGTTCGCTTTTTTCTTCGCCTCGTACTGGAACTTGCCAAAGTCGATGATCCGGCAAACAGGAGGATCGGCGTTTGGCGCAACTTCCACGAGGTCCAAACCTTTCTCGCGAGCGGCGCGGATGGCGTCGCGCACGTCCATCACGCCCAGCTGCTCTCCGTCGTCGCCGATGACCCGGACTGCGGGAACTCGAATTCTTTCGTTAATACGGACCGCCGGCACACGCCGGTTGTCAGGACGCTGACCGCGACCGCGAAAGCCTGTAGCTATTTCTACACCTCCTAAGTTGCGTCTTCGAGTCCAGGATCCTGCTAGCGAAGTCAGATCCTCGACTCTGAGACTAGTTGTTGGTTAATGCGCGCGTCGTGATGAGGCGCTGCGCCATCTCTCTAAATTCGTCAATCGACATAACGCCGATGTCGCCCTTTGCGCGTTCGCGAACCGCAACCGCACGTTGTTCCTTTTCTCGATCGCCGACGACGAGCATGAATGGAACTTTCTGTAACTGCGCGTCGCGAATCTTCGCGCCGATTTTTTCGCTTCGCAAGTTGGCTTCGACGCGCAAACCGCCGGCAAGCAACTCACGTTCGAGTTCCTGCGCGTAGTCGTTGACGCGGTCCGTGATCGGCAGCACTGCGACCTGCACCGGCGCAAGCCACAGCGGAAACGCGCCGGCGTAATGCTCGATTAACACGCCGAAGAAGCGTTCTACCGAGCCAAACAACGCCCGATGGACCATCAACGGCTGATGCGGTTTGTTGTCTTCGCCGATGTATTCCATCTGGAAACGCTTCGGCAGGTTGAAGTCAAACTGCACCGTCGTCAATTGCCAGTTACGGCCGATCGCGTCCTCGACCCGGATATCGATCTTTGGTCCGTAAAAGACCGCTTCGCCTTCAACGCGCGCGTATGGGATGTCTCGCGAGTTCAAAGCATCGACAAGCGCGGCTTCCGCACTGTCCCAATCTTCGTCAGAACCTAGATAGTTTACGTTAGGATCGTTGCCACGTACCGACAGCTCGACTTTGATGTCTTTGAAGCCGAAGACGTCGTAAACGTGGAAAGCGAACTCGATACAACCGAGGATCTCGCTGCGAATCTGCTCGGGCGTGCAGAAGATGTGAGCATCGTCCTGCGTAAATCCTCGGACGCGCGTCAGTCCGTGAAGTGCGCCGGAAAGTTCGGCGCGATAACACGTGCCGAGCTCGGCGTACCGCAAAGGCAGGTCGCGATACGATCGCTGTCCCGTCTTGTAAATTCCGATATGAAACGGGCAGTTCATTGGCTTGATGCGGAATTCCTGCTCTTCAAACTCCATCGGCGAGAACATTGAGTCGGCGTAGTTCTCTTCGTGCCCGCTCGTAAACCAGAGTTCGCGTTTCGCGATGTGCGGCGTGAAGACGAGGCCGTAGCCGCGCTTTAGTAACGCCTCACGCAGAAAGTCTTCCATCGCCTTGCGAATGGCGCCGCCTTTCGGGTGCCACATCACAAGGCCCTGGCCGTACTCTTCCTGGATCGAAAAGAGGTCGAGTTCGCGTCCGAGACGGCGATGATCGCGCTTCTCGGCTTCTTCGCGTTGCTTCAGCCAGGCGTCAAGCTCTTCTGCCGAGAAAAATGCCGTGCCGTAGATCCGCTGCATCTGCGTTTGCGATGCATCGCCTTTCCAGTAAGCGCCGGCGAGTGAAAGCAATTTGAACGCTCGTAGCTTGTTCGTATTCGGCACGTGCGGACCGAGACAGAAGTCGATGAACGGCGAACCGTCGATGTAATAGACGCTTACCTCTTCGCCGGCCTTTTCGTCGATCAGTTCGCACTTGAGTGGCTCGTCGCGTTCGTTGAAAACGCGGAGCGCGTCGGCTTTCGAGATCATTTCGCGGCGATAGCTGAGGTTCTGACTCGCGATGTGCTTCATCCGCTTTTCAATCACAGGAAGATCCGCTTCCGTGAGCGGTTTTGGCGTGATCACGTCGTAGAAGAAACCGTAACGCGGATCGTCGAGCAACGCCGGACCGATACCGAGTTTCGTGCCGGGGAAGAGATCGAGTACGGCGGCGGCGAGCAAGTGGGCGGTTGAGTGGCGCAGAACTTCCAGACCGTCGCGCGTTTGCGGGACGATGGGTTCGATCTGAAGTACGGATTCCGCGGCTTTATCCGTGTCCAATTGGGCGGTTAGATCGACCTCGCGGCCGCCAATTTTCGCGGCTAACGCCTGTTTGGCCAGATCGCGGTCAAGTTTTTTCAAAGCTTCCGCCACCGTTGCCGACGCGGGCACCGGGACAGGAGAGCCGCCCTTCAGTTGTACGTTGATTTCACTCATTGCTAATCGCCTCGTGTTTCTTCAGCAGACGCTACTAAACAGACCTGCGTCACAGGGCCGAAGACGATTCCTCACGATTTGCGATTCACTAATTGCTGTACGTCGGTTGATCGGATTCGATAGGAGCGCCTTCGCCGTGCGCCCGCGTAGTGCGGGTCGGCTAAAAAGTAGTGAATCGAGTGAATGTTCGATTCATGACGAAGGTCTTCCGGAGCTCCTACCAAAAATTAGAAAATCGACGCCGGATTTTAGCAAAGCCCTTAGCGACGACGCAAGCGATTGTACCGCTTTCCTACAAAGCCCTCGCCAATCCGGAACCTTTGCGATAGCATGTGCGGCGCCAAAGGCTTTCCGTTTTTATCATCCACAATCTGTGTTCCTTAGGAGACAAAGTATGCGCTGTGCATCACGTGCCATGGTTGTGCTTCTGTTGCTCGGTTGTCTTTTAATTAATGTGCCTGCACAGACCAGGAGTAATGGCGCACGGTCCAGGCCTGTAGCTTCAGCCGAGCCGGTGAATGGAAAGGCGGCGCCGGTTAGCGAGATGCGCGCGGCGATTGAGCGTTACTCGGTGGATCGTGGGAGCCTGGCGCGATCGTATCCGGTGGGTATGTCGCCTGCGCGGCGCGAGCGGTTCAAAAAGTACTACGGCGACTGGCTCGACTCGCTTAAGTCCCTCAACTTCGACTCGATGAGTCAGGACGGCAAGGTCGATTACATTCTCTTCCGAAACCACCTCGAATACGAACTGCGGCAAATCGACATCCAGGCGAAGCAACTCGCCGAGATCCAGCCCCTGATCCCGTTTGCCAAGACGATCATCGATCTCGAAGAGGCACGCCGCCGCATGGAAATGATCGACTCGGCGAAAGTCGCCACGACCTTGAACGACCTGCGAAAGCACATTGATGAATTGCGTCGTTCGATCGAGAGCAGTTCACCGCGGCCGAAGAAAACGGTAGCGAATCGCGCGGTTCAAGCAATTAGCCTCCTGCGCAGCAATCTTAGAAATTGGTACACGTTTTATAACGGATACGATCCGATATTTACCTGGTGGAACGAAGAGCCATATCGATCCGTGGACCAGTCGTTGACAAACTATTCAAACTTCATCAGTGAACGTATCGTCGGAATTCGAGTTGAAGGTTCGCAAACAGGACAAACCGCCGGCCCACGGGGAGGCGGACCGGGAGGCGGTCAAGGTGGTGGTAGTGGTTTTCAACGACCCGGGGGCGCCGCACGCCCGGGTGATACGAGCGACATCGTCGGCGATCCGATCGGACGCGACGCACTAATCAGCGAGCTTCGCTCCGAGATGATCCCTTACACGCCGGAGGAGATCATCGCTATCGGCGAGAAAGAGATGGCTTGGTGCGAGAACGAGATGAAAAAAGCGTCGCGCGAACTCGGCTACGGCGACGACTGGCCCAAAGCCCTCGAACACGTCAAGAACCGTTACGTCGAACCCGGTAAACAACCGGAAATGATCCGCGAGCTCGCGTTTGAAGCGATCAAGTTTGTCGAAGACAACAATCTCGTCACCGTTCCCGAACTCGCCCGCGAAAGCTGGCGAATGGAGATGATGACGCCCGAGCGGCAACTCGTCAGCCCGTTCTTCCTCGGCGGCGAAGTGATCCAGGTGTCGTTCCCCACCAACACAATGGCCCACGAACAGAAGATGATGAGCATGCGCGGCAACAATCGTCACTTCTCGCGCGCCACGGTCCATCACGAACTAATCCCCGGCCATCACCTGCAAGGCTTCATGGCCGCACGAAATAAACCCTATCGCAGCGTGTTCAGCACACCTTTCTGGAGCGAAGGAAACGCACTTTACTGGGAACTACTGTTGTGGGACCTGAATTTCGCGAAAAGTCCGGAAGACAAGATCGGCATGCTTTTCTGGCGCATGCATCGCTGCGCGCGCATCATCTTCTCGCTCAGTTTTCATCTCGAAAAGATGACGCCTCAGGAGTGCATCGAGCTGCTGGTTAACAAGGTTGGCCACGAGCGTGACAACGCGACGGCGGAAGTGAGGCGCTCGTTCGATGGGAGTTACGGACCGCTTTACCAGATCGCGTATCTTATCGGCGGCATACAGCAATACGCGATGCATAAAGAACTCGTCGGTTCACGAAAGATGACGAACCGGCAGTACAACGACTCGCTCCTAAAAGAGAACCGTATCCCGATCGAGATGTTGCGCGCCGCGATCACAAACCAGAAACTAACGCGCGACTTTACGACAAACTGGCGCTTCTACGATTACCGATAATTATCTGCGATACGAGAGTCGTAGTTTGACAAAGATGCCTTCATTCGACTTCGGTCGATAGAAAAGCATCTGCGGCGGCGGTGCACTTGCTGTCAGCGTGCGCGTCCCGGCCGCGTCCTTCTCTTCCCTGGTCCACTTCTGGCCGACAGTCTCCATCTCGAGCCGGCCGACGCTGTCGCTCCACGACTTTTCCCACTTCGCCACCTGAGCTTCCGTGAGTTTCTGTGCCTTGTCAGTGATCTGAACGCCTTCGAGCGGAGTCGGGGTCACGAGTACGCTCACCATCTCCGCAACCTGGTCCGGACGGCTCTTGCGGATCGTGAAAAACGGCGGACTATCTTCCTGGGCTGGAATCTCCGCAAGCTTCCCGACGCTTACCTGGTTGTCACCATTCAACGTTCGCGTGGTCGGAAAGATTAGGTACGGCTCGCCGAGCGTGCCGTCAGCATACAGCTCGCGATCGATTACGTAGAGGTATCCGTTTCTTGCAGCTTCGACACTGATGCGCACGCGATCACCCGCGTTGAGTCTTGTATTTTGCGAGATGCGCTCGGGCACGTACTCCTTCGCATTGTCGTCATGAACAATGATTCGCTCGCCTGACTCGGCGCGACCGGCAGGACGCAGCCTCCAGATCGTGACACCCACTACCGACTCGGGCACGACGTTGTCGATCGGCACATTTGGTGTCGCGATGCGATACTTGCGGCTCGAATGGCGACGCGCAGTTTTCTTACCCGCGGCGGCCGCAATGTAAGCCGTGTCCCAAAGCTTGCGCGTGGCTTCATCCGACTTCTGCGCTACGACAAGCGTGCTCGTTATTAAAAAGAGAATTACAAAACCCAGTATCACTTTCATAATTTCACCTCCACTCGCCTTGCATCACGAACGGCGCCCAGTAATAAGGCGACTGCCATTGCTTCACTCCGAGCATTTCGATCTGCGCGGCGCGTAGTGCGGCCGCAGGCGTCTTTTTATTCTTCAACATTCCAACGTAGAGATGTTGCATCAATCCGGCCGTCGCTTTGTCGTTCACATTCCATAGACTCACGACGACGCGACGGGCGCCGGCGTACATGAACCCGCGCGTCAACCCTTCAAGGCCCTCGCCTTTCACGTCTTTTCCCAGACCGGTTTCACACGCGCTGAGCACAACCAGTTCAGCCGGTAGTTTCAGATTGTAAATATCGTGCGTGCGAAGGAATCCGTCCTGTGGTTTGCCTTGCGCGTCGACGAGGGAGAGCACGATCGCGGAAAGCCCGGCGCGTGAAGTGTCGAGATAACCGTGAGTCGCGAAGTGCACGTAACGGTAGTTGCTCAATTCACCGCTGGTCGCGATCGATCGATTGGCGCGAAAATCGACGGCGCGCAAGTTCGAGGCAGACGGGGCGACGGCGAGGATCCGATCCGCTTCCTGACGCGTAAAGGGTAAGCGACGGACGGTGAGTGGACCGCCCGAACCGGTGCCTGCGTGTTCAATGATCCGCGTATCGTCGGCAGCGGCGGCTGGCGTCGATGTACGAGACTTAAAGCGCGAATCCCTGGCGGAAAACACCGGATCGGCGATGACCGCAACACCTTTAGGGGCAAGTTTGCGATTCGCGAGCGTCTGTCGCTGAATCGCCAGCGATGAAGCAGACGGCAAACTAACGAGCTCGTGATCGAGAATCAGCGGTCGAGTAGATCCGGGCGCGGGCAATGCTGCAAACGGCACGTACTGCAACGCTCCGTCGGCAATCACCACCAGCCGCCTTGTTCCAAACTCAGCGGACGCAGGCGCGAGTATCATGCGCGCGAGTTCCGCAGACGATTGTTGAAACTGCGCATCCGCCTGTGCGATTCGCTGCTGTCGCTGTTCGGGAGTTTCCAGCGACTTTACGACGCTGCGCGCCGTTAACGACTCGTAAACCTGTTGCGCAACTCTCTTAATCTCTTCACCTTTCGGCAAGGCAAACGCCTTTAATGAATCCTGTGTTACCGCCCACAAATAACTGCGCTCATCACCTAACGCATACTCCAGCAACACAGTGTTCGGCTCCAGCAGTTGCTGAATCTCTTTCAAACCGAGCGGTTGCGGCTGCGTTAGTTCGGCATAAGCCGGACTCGCCTTGCGAATCGCGACTTGCACCTGCTGATACTCGTCTTCCAGCGCGCGGATCTCTTTACCGAACGTTTCAATCTCCTGCTTGTTGCCATTCTGTGCGGTCAGTTGAATCTGACGTTGCGCCTTGGCGTTGATCGCCTGCCGGATCTCACGTGCGCGTTTGACCAGATCGACGCTGACGCCCTGTTCGATGTCCGCAGGCGCCTCGTTCAGCAGCTCCAACAAACTGCGCGCGCGACCACGTTCACTGGCTTGCAGTGCCTCTGCATCGTGTCGCGCCGACGGATTCTTCGCGTGAAGTTGCATCAACAGATCGACGTAGAGTTCGTAAGCCTTTTCTCGAGACGCGAGATACGACGCGCGCAGCGATTGACTGCCTGACTGAGCACGCACGGTCTCGATCAACGACAGCGACTCTTCGACGTCTTTTCGCGCTTCCGTGAAATTGCCGAGTTGCTGTTGGGCCCGGGCCCGGTCCTCCAGAACGATGGCGGCATTATTCAGGTCGCCGATGTTGCGAGATATCGCGAGCGCCCGGTTGAAGTGGTCCAACGCTTTCTGCGGCTGGCCCAAGAGGCGGTAAACGTGGCCCAGGTTCGCGTGACTAAGCGCTTCTCGCCGAGTGTTCTTTACAGTGCGCTGGATCTCGAGCGACTGTTGATGAAATTCGAGGGCCTTGTCCGGTTGGCCCATGTCGGAGTAGGTCGCTCCCAGGAGGTCGAGCGTTTGCGCTTCCAGTGATCGGTTTCCGCTCTTCTGCACAATCGCGCGTGCCTGGCCGTAATAGTCCTGGGCTTCTTTGTATTTCGCCAGGCGGTTGTACGCGTAACCGATGTTGTTCAACGTGACGGCTTCGGCGTTGCGATCGGGACCGGTCTTTATTATCTCGAGTGACTGTTGCAGGTAATCGAGGGCTCGTTCTGGTTCGCCCACACTGCTGTAAGCAACGCCGATATTGTTGAGAGTGATTCCTCGTCGCGCGGGCGACTCGGCAAAGAGGGGCAGTGCGAGCAGATAATAATCGAGGCCCCGTTGATAATCGCCGGCATCGTGGAGAAGCTTGCCGATGTTGTTGAATGCGGAACCTTGTGTCAGCTTGTCGCCGAGACGCCCCGCAAGCACGCGCGCACGTTCATGATGCGCGTGTGATTTTGCGATGTCGCCGAGAAAATCAAACACACCACCCAGATAAGTTTCGATTTGGGCTTCCAGTCGCTGCTCTCCCGTCCTCTGTGCCAACATAACCGCGTCTTCAAAGTAGCGCAGTGCGTTCCGGGGCTCGTTCAACTGCAAGTGTGCGATTCCGGTCGCCTGGACCGAAAGAGTTTGGCGGTAGCTATCACCTGCTGCCTGAAACAGCGAAGTTGCTTCCTTGTACTTGGCGATGGCGGCACGCTTTGCATCCGCTGCGGGTTGCGGGCGGAGTTTTTGCGCTTCGTCAAAAGCTCGCTGGGCTGCGACGTGCTGTTTGTCAGAAGCGGTCGCCTCACGAAGTGCAACGATCTTGATCTGGTAATGCGCGGCACTCGCTCGTGTGTTTGGCGCACGCAGCTCGACGCGATATTCGCCGGACGTTTCGGCGACCATCAATGCCGGCTCGGGTCCAAAACGATCGTTTGGACTATCGCTGAAGCTGAGCGGGGAACCATCCGGCTTAAACACTGAAACGGTTACATCGATTCCCTGCTGTTCGATGAGTGCGTGGAGAAACTGTCCGGCCGCCAGGTTGATCCGGTAAGAGTGGGAATCACCGCCCTTGAGTTCGTGACGGCCATCAGCCAATAGCGGCAGTTGCTTTGGGGCGTCCTGCGCGTCTGTGGTGTGAAGGGCGAGGGCCCCGCACGCAAGTGCAGCGGCCAGCAAGAGTAATAGTTTTGATGACTCGGATCGTCGCATTTCAAAAACGCCAAAGAAGAGCGCGGGAGGCCTCAATGACCGCTCCCGCCTCTTCGGGTGTAAGGAGTAACTGACAGCGCTTGTAGGGGGTTAATCAAGCGCCGGCGGAAGCCGCGTCCTCCCTACCTTCTTCTTCAACGCCTCCACCGGAGCCGGCTTGTCCCGTGAAGGTGCCGTCCTCCTCGCCGGTAAGCTTGGGCGCGTTGTTGGACCAGTCGCCCTTCACCTCATTGAGGTGCGGCCCAAAATCGAAACCCTTGATCCCGATATTCCAAATCAAGCCCTGATACGCGAACGGGGGGAATTCATACTGGGGTCCCTCTCCAGCGGTCGTTGCCACAACCGCGAGAAAGTCGATGGTTCCGTTTTCGTTCCTTCGGACTTCGCAGCCTTCGAGAAAATCTCCGCTTATTCCGCCTTTTTCTTTCTTTATTCTCCATTCGTTTTCCATTTGTTGATCTTCCTCCGTCTTATGGTTTCACAATCCTCTTAGCTGGGCGGATTGTGTACTGGGCCAATCCCGCGATAATGACGGCTACAAATCGGGCTTTACCGGCCCTCTACGTATTAACGCGAGAACTTCTTTGACAAACCACCACGTCCAGGTGAATTAGCAGGAAAGTTGACCCGGCATGGGCTGAGAGGACACTACGTTCGCCGGGACGACTCTGACGTTTTAGGTGCGCGCAATCATAAAGCGAGTTAGGCGCGGCGTCCAGAGCCTAGTGATGTTCCAGTCTGATCGGATAAACGAGTAGCTTCGACGCCGTTTTGAGGGTCGTCAAGGTGTCGCCTTTTTCTGGTGTTACCGCTGAAAGGCTGTATGAATTGAGGTAGCTATTGACCGCCTTGTTCTGCTGCGCGTCGGTAATGAGACCTTTTGTCTGGGCGTTTGCGAATGCCTTTACCCCAGCCAGCTCCGCGATGGGCTGATCCGAGAAAACGAGCCACAGTTTCTCAACGCCCTGTTCCTTGTCGAACTTCAGCCAAGTCTGGTTCGGGATCTGCACTCGCTGGTTGGCAAAGACAAACTCTGAGCCTCCGTTTGCCGTTGGCGACGGGAAGATCACGACGTACTCCGGTCCACTACCTGCTTGCGCCGGTCCCTCGTTCAGCACGTAAAGATAACCAGCCTGAAGAGTGCGGAGACTCAAACGGATCTGATAGTCAGCCTCGAAGTTGATCTCGCTGGCGAGATCAAACGGCTGCTCGTAGGGCTTACCATCCTTAAACTTCTGCACGGTGATCCAATAGGTGAGTTTTGGTTGGGGCGACGAGGCGCCGGCACTTGCTGGAGACACGGTCGATCTATTTCGTGTGGCGCGCCACGTAGTGAATCCAATAATTCCCGCAACCAGGGCGCCGATCAAAATCAAACCGATAACCACGCTGTGGTTAGTCTTCGATGACTCGACAACTGCCGGCGCTGTTGTTCGCGCTGCTTGCTGATTTTCCGTCGTGATTACCGGCGCATGGTCAATAGCCGAGGTCGTCTGCGCAAACGAGCGCTCGATTTCAGCATCGAGTTCGACACGCTTCTTCAAATTACGCAGATCGATCAGCATGTCTTTCGCCGTTTGATAACGTTCGTCCGGATCTTTGGCGATCGACTTTGCCACGATCCGTTCCAACTCCTTGGGCACGTTCGGAGCACCGGCATGGGCCAACGGCGCCGGATCCTTCTCGATGATCTGCACTATCGTGTGCGCCGACGTCGTTCCGCTAAACGGTTTTGCTCCCGCGACCATCTCGTAAATGATCACGCCTGTGCTCCAGATGTCGCTGCGCAAGTCGACCGATTTCCCCTGCGCCTGTTCCGGCGACATGTAGTTGACAGTTCCCATGATCTGCCCCGGCGCAGTTTTAAACGCAGTGATCGATTCTTCGTGAGAAATCGGCTCGTCCGGCCCGGTCTTCTTTCTTTCGGTCACTTTAGCCAGACCGAAGTCGAGCACTTTCACGACGTGATCGCGCCGGCGAATCATCACGTTTTCGGGTTTCATGTCTCGATGAATGATGCTCGCCTCGTGCGCGGCGTCGAGCGCAGCGAGCATCTGAATGCTGATATCAAGAATTTCGCCAAGCTTTAGCTGTTTGTTCCGCAGATGTTCACGGAGTGTTTCGCCGTCGATGAATTCGGCGGCGATGTAAGTCAGGTTGGCTACTTCGCCGGATTCGTAGATGGTAAGAATGTTTGGCTGGTTAAGCGACGACGCGACTCTCGCTTCCTGACGAAAGCGCTGCATGCGTCGTTTATCGGCGACGATGTCGGCAGACAGGATCTTCAGGGCGACGATGCGATCGAGCCGCGAATCTCTCGCCAGGTAAACCTGGCCCATACCGCCTGTGCCGAGATGATCGAGGATCAGATAGGCGCCGAAATCCTGACCTTTGTTCAGCGCGAGCGTTTCTTCGTCTTCGCTGAAATGCTCGGCGGCATCTTCAACTGCGAGACCGCCGATGAAATCGTCGCCTTCAGCGCGCTGGTGAGATTCAATAAGCCGTTCGACTTCCGCCTTAAGATCGTCATCAGTGCCACACTTCTCGTCCACGTATGCCGAGCGAGCGTCAGCGTCAAGAGCGATTGCACGATCGAAGATGCGACTTATCTCTTGCCAGCGTTCCTGCTTCAAATCGGCGCGCTCCCGGTGAGTTGACCATAAAGCCACGCGCGCGCCATGTTCCAATCGCGAATCACAGTATTTTTTGAAATCTTCAAAACTCCGGCAATCTCGTCATTATTCAAGCCGCCGAAGTACTTCAGCTCCACCACCTGACTGCGTCGCGGATCAAGCTCCGCAAGACTCTTCAACGCTTCATCCAACCGGAGAAACTCCGAAAGATCGCCAAGGACGACCGTCGCGGTTTCGTCGAGTGAAACCTGTCGCGCGCCACCGCCGCGTTTTGCGTAAGCGTGCCGGCGAGCGTGGTCGATAAGGATGCGTCGCATGATCTGAGCGGAGATGGCGAAGAAGTGCGAACGATTGGCCCATTGCACGCTTCGTTGATCCACAAGCCGCACGTACGCCTCGTTGATCAAAGCGGTGGTTTGCAGTGTGTGTCCCTTCCGCTCGCGGCTCATGTAACGGCGAGCGAGGCGATGAAGCTCGTCATAAACCAGCGGGTATAGCTCGTCGAGCGCTTCCTGATTGCCTTCGCGCCACTCGGCGAGTAGCTGGGTTATTTCATGTTCCTGTCGCGCAGGGTCGTTCTTCATAAAGGAACACTCAATCAAACTAAGCTACGAACTGCTCGATCTCGCCCGGCTTGCGAAGCATCTTGTTGACTTCGCCGATGTGCAGCTCCTCTTCCGCAATCATACGGCGGGCATACTCTTCGAGTAGGACCGATCGGTCCACCACCATGTCGAGCAATTGTTTATAAAGAGCCAGTCCCGTTTTTTCAGCAGCCAGTGATTCGACGAGTATGTCGTTAATTCCGTGCTTGTGCGTCTCGAGCAGGCTGCCGATTTTGAGCGACGGATGTTCGCCGAAGTGCGTGACGAGTTCGCCCGCTTCGTTGGCGTGCGTGAGACACGTGGTGGCTTCGTTGCGCAACCAGCTAACAATCGGAATCCGGTTGTGGCCGAAAACCATCAGGGAATAGTGGGTATACCGAACGACGCCGGCGAGTTCGGCCTCCATAATCTGATTCAAAAGCTTGACCGCCGCCGCCTTATCAAAGTTCTCTTCCGCCATAGGTTCCTCCGTCAGTGGGCCCATTCAGAAACGCAGTGACAAACAGCTTAGTCCGCCGTCCATCTTCTGAAACTCCGACATTTCAAGGACTATCGTTGGGTAACCCAGGTCTTCCAATTGGCACTTCAGACCTGGAAAACCAGCAGGTACAAGGATCCGACTATTTAGAAACAGACAATTTGCCGCGTATTCTTCAACAAAGTTTACGTGAACCAGCTCATACGTGGAAAACTCTTTTAGCCGGCTCAGCTCATCGATAACCACCAGCCGATTGTCGCCAAGCCACGCAATGCCGCTCTTTAGGTGAAGGATATTACTCAGACCACGAATGTCTATCAAACTCGAACCATAACCAAAGGACTGGAGTATGCCAGCAAGTTGAGCGGCGCCCGCTTCGTTCGTGCGCTGGGAAATGCCGATAAAAAAGTGGTCTCCTGCCTCGCAAACGTCTCCGCCATCGACGGTTCCAGGCTCGATAATTCGTCTTAAATCCTGAAAATATTCACGTAGCTTGCGTTCGATGCCGTCCGTCTCGCCAAGCCGGCTCGGGGCGCCCGGACGCGTAATCACCGCGCCTCGGCTGGTGGCGATCGCGGTGTCTTCGACGAACGTAGAATCGGGATGTCGCTCGTCCGGTGGTAAACCGATTAAGGTCAGTCCACATGATTGAAGCGCTTCGCAATATGCTGCATGCTGGCGCACTGCGACGTTGTAGTCAGGTTTGCCCAAATCAACGCTCGTCAAACCGGTGGCGAAGTTAGCGCTCGGCGCTCTGACAATAGCTTTGGTCAACAAGATGCCCATTAGTATACCTAGTTAAGCAAGGATTTGAACGCAACATTCGGATAGCCATGTCGTACATGAAATCAATAAATTAACAGCCATGAAAAAACTGGATTCCGCTTTTCGTAGCGCTCTCGACAGCGCTTACACGTACGCAATTTCGCATCTCGAGAATTTGGATCAAACTTCAGTCGCAGCCACAGCGGACGCCGATGCGTTACGAGCAAGAGTTGCGCGGCCGCTTCCGATGGAAGGTCTTCCGGCAGACGAAGTGGTTCAGGAGCTCGTGCGCAATGTCGACGGTGGTCTAATCGGTTCAGCAGGCGGACGATTCTTTGGTTGGGTGATTGGTGGCGTGTTGCCTGCTGCACTGGCGGCTGACTGGCTTACGTCCGCGTGGCAACAGAATGGAGCGCTTTACGCCACCAGTCCTGCAAGCGCCATCGTCGAGGAAACTGTTGGAGAATGGTTGAAAGATATCTTCGGATTGCCGCGACACGCGAGCTTCGCACTCCTCACGGGATGTCAGATGGCCCACCTGACCTGTCTCGCCGCCGCGCGTCATTCACTGTTGGCGAAACGTGACTGGGATGTCGAAGCGCGCGGTCTGTCCGGTGCGCCACCGATTCGTCTTTTGACGAGCAACGCTCATCATGCTTCATTTGAACGCGCGGTACGTTTGCTTGGTCTGGGCCATGCGAATGTCGTCGGTCTGCCTGTGGACCATCAGGGCAAGCTAGCTCCACGCGCTCTCGCCGAAGAACTCGCCAAGACTCCCGATGCGCCGGCGATCGTTCTGCTGCAGGCAGGCGACATCAACCTGGGCGCCTACGATGACTACGAATCGCTCGTGCCGATCGCGAAAGAGTATGGCGCGTGGGTGCACGTTGACGGAGCGATCGGACTATGGGTGACGGCGAGTGAACGTCGACAGCATCTCGCTAAGGGACTTGATCTATGCGACTCATGGGCCACCGATGGACACAAGTGGCTCAACGTTCCTTTTGACTGCGGTTTTGCATTTATCACCGATCCTGAGGCGCATCGCGCTTCGATGTCAGTGCGCGCGTCGTATTTGACGCATGCGAGCACTGCTCGGGATCAGATGGATTGGAATCCTGAGTGGTCGCGGCGGTCTCGCAGCTTTGCGGTTTATGCGGCCCTGCGACAGCTTGGTCGTCAAGGTGTGGAGCAGTTAGTCGATCGTTGCTGCGACCATGCGCACGCGATTGTTATGGGAATCGGCGGGTTGGCAGGCGCTGAAGTTTTGTGGGAACCAACGATAAACCAGGGTTTGCTGCGTTTCCCCAACCCTCGGCCGGATGCGACCGAAGTGGACCACGATCGTCACACAGACGCTGTGATCGCGGCGATTCTGAATACCGGTGAAGCATTCTTTGGTGGCACGACGTGGCGCGGACGCCGTGCGATGCGCGTGAGTGTGTGTAACTGGCAAACGTCAGAAGCTGACGTCGAGCGCGTAATCGCTGCCGTGAAGCAAGCGATTGAATCAGTCGTCGCTAGCTAACGCGCCCCATCAATCGTTTTATCGTCGGCGTTAGTATTGCCAGGATTAGCATCGCCACCAGCAGCCCTGCGGCAATTCCGCCGTATAGTTTGACCAACTGCCAGGAGTTATCCGAAACGAAGAAGCCTGACAGGTAACCCGCGAGTTTGCTACCGAACGCCGCGGCGAGGAACCAGACGCCCATCATCAAGCCGACGAGTTTTGGTGGCGAAAGTTTGGTAACGGTGCTCAGTCCGACTGGGCTCAAACACATCTCGCCGCACACTTCGAGGAAGTAAAGACCGACTAGCCACCAGAAACTGATTCTTCCCTGCGCGGTCAACATCGCCGCTGGAACCATTAGCACATACGCCAGGCCTATAAACATCATACCCAGTGTGAACTTCACCGGGCTGGACGGCTGTCGCTCTCTTAGTCGCACCCACAGGATCGAAAAGATCGGCGTAAGCATGATGACAAACAACGGCGTCAGTGATTGCAGATAAGGCGCCGGGAACTTCCAGCCGAATAACGTCGTGTCTACCAGTCTGTCCGCAAAGAGATTCAGGCTCGCGCCTTTTTGCTCGTATGCACCCCAGAAAAGAATTGTGAAGGTGAAGAAGATGAAGATCGCGCCGATCCGTTTCCAGTCGTCTTTGGTCAACGGATGGACGTCGTCGTCGGCGGTTCCGTCGGTCTTTGGTTCCGAGCGCGTCTTAACTTTGTTACCGACGCTCGCGAGTTTTTCACGGTTCCAGATATAGACCAGCAAACCGAAGATCATGCCGACACCCGCAGCGCCAAATCCCCAGTGCCAACTCTTGGCGGGATCCATTCCCATCGACGAGAGGAAGCGTTTGAAGCTTTCACCTTTGGCTAGATACCCAACAGCAAGCGGCGCCAACAACGCACCGACGTTGATGCCCATGTAGAAGATCGAAAAACCGCTGTCGCGACGTGGATCGTCTCCTTTATAGAGCCCCCCGACCATGGCGCTGATGTTTGGTTTGAGCAATCCTGTGCCAATCGCGATTAGGGCCATTCCGAGGTAGAACGTCGTCATCGAGTGAAACACCATCGTGAAGTGGCCAGCCGCGATAATGATTCCACCGATTAGTACAGCCAGACGCGTGCCAGTTAGCCAGTCGGCAATCAAACCTCCTGGAAGGGCGGTCACGTAAACAGACATCGTGTACCAGCCGTAGATCGCTGAAGCCTGTTTTACGTCGAACCCCAGCCCGCCCTGTGCGGCGGTCGACGTCATATAAAGGATCAGGATGGCCCGCATGCCGTAGTAACTAAACCGCTCCCACAACTCGGTGAAAAAGAGTGGTCCAAGTCCTTTGGGATGTCCGGCGAAGATAGAGTCACTCTCGGCGGCCCCCGCGCGTGGGGGCGCACTAGTAATGGCTGCTTCAGTCATGGCCGGGCACTATAGTTGAGTACCGGCGCGAGTTTCAACAGTTAGCGGTGATTGTTCGCTCAAACTTATCTGCGAGGTTGTTGCTTTTCACGATACGGGGAAGCGGCCTCTGTGGCGGCTCTGTTGAATGAGCTGCTGATTATCAGAAGGGAAAGGACCGGTTACCGTTTAACTGGGAAACGGGCTCCATAGGTCCGGCGCTGGACTTGAGGTGGATCCAAGATGTTCTCGTCGACGACTCCATGAAGTCTGGAAATCAACGACGAACGAGCGTCAATAACATCTTCAAGAGTCCAATTCAAAAGCGCGGCGAGGGTCCTGGGAAACGTGTGCAAATAGGAAACAAAATCCTCAGCCGTTCGCACCGAAAGCCGATCCAGGGCTATCGCTAAATCTTGGGGTACTAGCAATCTAGACTCCATACCCCGAGACTTGGAAGGCCTTTGGGCACTCATGTTAGCCGCGAACGAAAGCTTAGGAAGAAAACGCTTTTACGCTAGCGGTAGCTTGCGAAGCGCTAGCGATTAGTTATCTGCTGAACTTCAGACCGAAAGCTTATGAGATCTGGGGCAATCGATGAAGTACGAGGAATGAGCCACGCCCCCGAACCGGCGTACCCTATGTCGCTTATGGACTTCTGTCAATAGTAAAAACACTTCTAATAAACGTCTGATGTGTTGAATGTGATTAGAGTTAAACCGAGCAGGTGAGGCACGCCGTGAGATTGCAAGTAAAGCAAAGAGCTATTTAGATCGAGCGCGACTGAACCGAACGCCAAACGTGACCAACAGTCTCGGTGATTTGAAGGCTCGCGACGGACCACTGGCGGTGCACGATATTAAACGCCAGGCACCTGGTGCCGTTGCGGCTGGCCGTAGTAGAAGCCTCCTGTCATCTCCCACCTACCAGTATTGAACTGGCGCTGTGCGCCGCAATTCAAACACGAACGATACGCGCGGCCGTCGCGGGAGAAGGGTCGGCTCATTTGTGCATGCCGGCATCCAAACACGCGGGCCATCAAGCTGCTGAATCGACGAGAGACTGAGGAAGCGTGATCGATTGGGGCAACGGTTGGCTTGGCGATGGTTAAATGTGCGGCTGCTTGCATGTTTTCACCTCGTGATATTGGCGTAAAACCGCCTTCAATACCTTAACGCGCAATGGCGGGCCCATCAGGGTCATGGGCATTCAAACTTTCCTGCTTTATACTTGCGCCGAGTCGCGGTAAACCGATTGAAACGGATGGAGTTGGACGATTGAGTTCACAGCCCACTGACAACGTAACCAGGTTGTTGATCGAGCTCTCCAATGGTGATCGGGGCGCGGTTGATCTTTTGCTACCCGTAATCTACGATGAACTGCGAAAGCTTGCGGCGAACTATCTCAGGCGTGAGCGGCCCGATCACACCTTGCAACCTACAGCTCTGGTGCACGAGGCCTATTTACGTCTCGTAGATCAAACGCGAGTGAATTGGCAAAACCGGGCCCATTTTTTCGGAGTTGCTGCCCAGATAATGCGTCGCTTACTCGTCGACCACGCGCGTAAGCACAACGCAGAAAAGCGCGGCCAGGACTTTCAAAAACTCTCCCTGGATGAAAATGTAGACCGCGCCGTCGAACGCAGCGCGGAACTCATTGCGCTCGACGACGCGCTCAAAGCCCTGGCAGATTTCGACGAGCAAAAAGCGCGAATGGTTGAGTTGCGTTACTTCGGAGGCCTCTCCATTGAAGAGACAGCGGACGTTTTGGGCGTCACTCCCACAACAATTAAACGCCACTGGCGTTTTGCCAAGGCCTGGCTCCATGGGGAAATGCAAAAAAGTAGTTGATGCACGCAGCTAGTCCAGTTCAACAATTCGTTAACCAACGCCGAATGTGAGAACTTTTTTCAAACATCCGTGTTATCTGTGTGTCAGCAAAAGCGGAATAAATAGCGTTCAGATCAGTTTTCCAAGATGACCCCCGAACGCTGGCGACAAGTCGAAGAAATCTTCCAGGCCGCACTCGATCTCCACCCTGAAGAACGAGCGCGGTACGTGTCACAGATCTGCGCCACGGACACCGACCTCAAACGAAACGTCGAGGTGCTGCTCTCACAACACGACAGTGCCGGCGATCTGCTCGACCAATCCATTTACGGGCAAACTGACCAAAGCGTCCTCGAGTCATTTATCGATGAGAAAGATCCGATGCTCGGACGACGCCTCGGCGCCTATCGCATCGAGCGAGAGATAGGACGGGGCGGCATGGGCGCGGTCTATGAAGCCGTGCGCGCCGACAACGAGTTCAACAAACGCGCCGCGATTAAACTGGTCAAACGCGGAATGGATACGGACTTCATCCTCCGTCGCTTCCGTAAAGAACGACAGATCCTTGCCGCATTGGATCACCCGCACATCGGCGCGCTCCTCGACGGTGGTACCACGGACGACGGTCTGCCCTTCTTCGTGATGGAGTACATCGAAGGGCAACCACTCTACACCTACTGTGATAGCAAGCAGCTGAACATATCGGAAAGGCTTAAACTGTTTCGCGCAATCTGCGATGCCGTCCACTATGCGCACCAGAAACAAGTCGTGCATCGCGACATCAAACCTTCAAACGTGCTCGTAACGTCCGCCGGCATACCTAAACTGCTCGACTTCGGCATCGCGAAGTTGCTCAACCCGCTGATCGCGGGCGATATCACACACGACCCGACCGCGACCGCAATGCGTTTAATGACGCCGGAATACGCGTCCCCGGAACAAGTACAGGGCGCGCCGACAACACCGACGACCGACGTCTACTCGCTCGGCGTCCTGCTTTATGAACTACTGACCGGTCACCGTCCGTACCGGCTCGTCAACCGCGCGCCGCACGAAATCGCGCGCGTTATCTGCGAAGAAGCACCGGCGCCGCCAAGCATCATCATCACGCGTACCGATGATCTGTTGCCCAGTCTTTATCAGGGCGACGAAGCGAGCACCCTGAAACAACTGTTTTCAACTCGCAGTGCCACGCTCGAGTCTCTACGCCGCGCCCTGTCAGGCGATCTCGACAACATCGTGATGCAGGCGTTGCGCAAGGAACCCGAGTGGCGCTACCAGACCGCCGCCGATCTGCGTGACGACATCACTCGCTATTTAGAAGGACGCCCGGTTACCGATCTGCCCGACCCACCGCACGCGGCGGCAGTGCTCCGCCCCGACGCTTTCGATGAAAACTCGCTGGCTGTGTTGCCGATGAAGTTGCTGGACATCAACCAGCCGGAAACGAACCCCGACTATCTCGGTACCGGTCTCGCAGACGCACTAATCACACGACTCAGCGCGATTCGCAGTTTCGCTGTGCGACCGACAAGCAGTGTGCTTCGTTACGGCGGCGACGCGGATCCGCTGCGCGCCGGTCGCGAACTCGGCGTCGCTTTTGTGCTCGACGGCAGAATCCGACGCGCCGGAGAACGCATTCGCGTGACGATTCAGCTACTCGACGTACGTGATGAAACAACCGCGTGGGCCGGACAGTTCGACGAACAGTTTACCGACGTGCTAAGTCTCGAAGACGTGATCTCTTCGCACGTCGCGGAAGCGATCGTTCCGCATCTGACGGTCGATCAACGTCTGCGTCTCGCGAAACGCGGCACTGACAATCCGCAGGCGCACGAGGCTTACCTGCGCGGCCGTTATTACTGGAACACGTTTACGGAAGATGGTTTCGCGCGAGCGATTGTTTGTTATCAACAGGCAATCGCACTCGATCCGGAGTACGCGCTTGCATACGCAGGCGTCGCGAATTATCACAACTGGCTCGGCGTGTTCAGTGTGATGCCGTTTGCCGAATGTTCCGCCGCGGCCTACGAAGCTGCATCGCGAGCCGTCGAGATCGATCCGAATCTTGCCGAAGGCCACACGGCCCTGGGCCAAGCGATCTTGTGCCGCGACTACGCATGGGCCAGCGCCGAGCACCACATGGTGCGCGCGATTGAGCTCGATCCCAACTACGCGCCTGCCCGCACCTGGTATGCGCTGCAACTCGCGATGGAAGGCCGTTTCAGTGAAGCACTACGCGAGGCCCACACTGGACGCGATCTCGATCCTTTGGCGGTCATTTCGCGCTTCACCGTCGTGTGGTGCTTGTATCACTCTCGTCGTTACGACGAGGCGTACCGCTTCGCCAGCGCAACACTCGAAAACGAACCGCGCAACATGATGATGCAATACGCGTCGAGCTTCGTGTTCAGCCGTTTGGGTCGACACGAGGAGGCGATTGCAGCAGCTGAGAAGTGCGTGGAGAACCTGGGCACCGTGTCGCATACGTACGGACGTCTCGGCGCCGCACACGCAGCCGCGGGAAATCTCGAACAAGCGCAGCAGGCGCTCGACGAAATGGAACGGTTGTCGAGCCGGCGCTACGTGTCACCGTATCACCTCGCTCTCGTAAACGCCGCGCTCAGACGCGTCGAAGCTTCGCTCGATCTACTCGAAAAGGCTTACGAATCAGGAGACGCGAAAGTGCTCTGGATCGGAGTCGATCCGGAACTTGAACCACTGCATGGCCACCCGCGATTCAACGATCTGTTGCGAAAGTTGGACCACCGGCTGCTCGCGCTGCCCGCGATTTCCGGGCACATCGGCGGCGACCAGGAGTCGATCGCGGTGCTGCCGTTCAGAGTTTTGAGCCCGCCGGGTGAAAACACGGGTGACGAGTATCTTGGCGTTGGTTTAACTGACGCACTCATCACTCGCCTGAGCAACGTTCAACGTCTCGTAGTCAGGCCGACGAGCAGCGTCCTGCGTTACCAGGGCTCCGCGATCGATCCGCTTGTCGCCGGACGCGATCTCGGGATTGATTACATCGTCGACGGCAGTATTCGCCGCGTCGGCAACCGCATTCGAGTGACGGCGCAGTTGCTCAACATCAACGAAGGCGTAACTCGCTGGGCCGAACACTTCGACGAGGACTCGACCGACGTCCTGCAAATCGAAGACTCGATCTCGGAGAAAGTCGCGACGGCGCTACTGCCGCAATTAACACGCGACGAACAGCGTCAGTTGTCCAAGCGTGGCACTGACAATTCCGAAGCGTTCGAGGCCTACCTTCGCGGCCGCTATCACTGGAACTTCTACACCGAAGTCGGCCTCGCGAAGGCGCTTCAGTCTTACCAGAAAGCAATCAACCTCGATCCGAATTACGCGCTTGCCTACACCGGCATAGCCGATTACTACAACTGGCTCGGCGTGTTTGGTCTGAAACCGTTCGCTGAATGTTCGGGCGCCGCAAAACAAGCAGCCGCCAAGGCTGTCGAACTTGACTCGGCGTCCGCCGAAGCTTACAGCGCGCTCGGCTTCGCTACCGTTTGTCATGACTTCGACTGGGCAGTGGCCGAAGGACAACACCGTCGCTCGCTCGAGATCAATCCGAACTACGCAACCGGTCATAACTGGTATGCATTCCATCTCGCGATGGAAGGCCGTTCCGACGAAGCGATCGAGCAGATGATGCGCACGCGCGAACTGGATCCATTATCGCCGGCTGTGCTGCAAGCATTGGGCTGGTGTTATTACCAGGGTCGGCGTTTTGACGAGTCGCTCGCGACGTTCAGAGCGATGCTGGAAGCAGTGCCTGATTTCGCTTATGGCCTCGTAACTCTTTCCTGGTTACTGCGCCACACGGGTGCAACTGACGAAGCGGTTCGCGTTGCCGAGAAGGCACTGACGCTCTCGAGTGGCAATCCTTTTTATCTTTCTGCGGTCGGCGCCGCGTATGCGGCAGCGGGCCAGGAGACGGAGGCGCGCCACGTCCTCGATCAATTGGAACAGACAGCCGCTCATGGCTATGTCTCTCCATATCATCGCGCCCTGATTCACTTGCATCTTGGAGATCGTGAGCGCGCCCTTGAGCTCCTGCTCGAGGCGTACATGATTAAAGATGCCTGGATCGTTTGGCTAGGCGTCGAACCTCAGTGGGATCCGCTGCGTGGTGAACCGGTATTGGATGAGATTCTTCGCGACCTTCGTCACCCGTCGCTCAACCGCAAGCCATCGCGCACTGCCGCTGCGAAAGAGCGACGGCAAAAACGCGGATTGCGCATCGCGCCAATTACAAGTCAAATAGTTATCCCAACTCCGGAAACGAAGACCGGCGAAAACGAGGAAGCGCGACAGCTTTACACCGCCGGGCGTTATTACTCGACGAGACGCACAGCGGAAGGTTTGCGACAGGCCATCGAACGTCTCGAACGCGCCGTTGAACTCGATCCCAACTTCGCCATCGCGCACGCCGAACTCGCCGATTGCTACGCACTGATGAACTGGTACATCGAACCGCCACCGCCCGAAGCATGGGAGCGCGCAAAAGACTCGGCGCTGGCCGCCGTCGAAGCCGATCCGCAACTGGCGGAAGCTCACGCTTCGCTAGGTTTCGTCAAACTGCACTACGATCGCGATTGGATCGCGGCCGAGCGCGAGTTACGCAAAGCGATTCAGTTAAAGCCTGGCAACCAGGTGGCCCATCGTTGGTACGCGTACAGTTTGTCGGCCATGGGCCGTCATGACGAGGCTTATGCGGAAATCGAACGCGCGCGACAGATCTCGCCGCAGTCCGCTGTGATTGCGACAGGAGTCGCGAATGTACTGTTTCTCGCGGGTAGGTTTGACGAGTGCATTAAGCAGTGTAAAAAAGCACTTGAACTCGATCCCGGCGCCGTTGCGGCGCACACCGTGCTACGTTGGGCCTACGAGGGCAAAGGCATGCACAACGAAGTCATGGCTGCGTTTGAGCAGGAGCGCAGTTTTGCGGGCGACACGCCGACGACGCATGCGAAACGCGCCCACGTGCTCGCCGCCATCGGCAAACATGAAGAAGCGAAAGCCATCCTTGAAGAGATAATCAGCAAGCGTAACCAAAACTGGGTCACCGCTTACGAGATCGCAATCATCTACACGTTGGTTGGCGACTTCGATAACGCGTTCCGCTGGCTAAAGCAGGCTGAACGCGAACACGCCGTCGGTTTCACATTTGTGCGCGTCGATCCGCATTTAAGGCGGCTGCGCGCCGATCCGCGTTTTTTTGACTTACTAAGAGAAACTGAAAAGACCATTCCGTGATTGCGAAATTCGAATTTCGAATTGCGAATTTTCCATTGTCGGCGATTACCTTGTTATCTTAGAACCCCTATGAAAACTGAAATTCGAAATTCGCAATCCGAAATTCGCAATTCCCTTGACGCCTGGGTTCGGGAAGTTATTGCCTGGCATTTCAATCCCGAAACCGGCTGTCCGTTCTGGCTGGAGTTTGCCAAAAATCTATCGTGGGACCCGCGAAAAGAGGTTCAAACGTACGACGATCTTTCGCGCTTCGGCTTCTTCCAGGACGAGTGGTTGCGCGGTGGTCCAGTGCGACGTTGGGTGCCGAAGGGTTTCGCCGGCAAGCCCGTTTACACGTTTGAAACTGGCGGCAGCACCGGAGTACCGAAATCGCGTATCAATATCGAAGACTTTCGTCTCGATTACGAGGCGTTCAGTGATACGTTGCCGGAAGAGTTCTTCCCACGCGACTCGGATTGGTTATCGTTAGGACCAACTGGTCCACGCCGCCTGCGGCTCGCAGTCGAACACCTGGCCCAATACCGTGGCGGGATCTGTTTCATGGTCGATCTCGATCCGCGCTGGGTGATCAAGCTGCTCAAGATGGGCCAACCCAAGATGGCCGAGCAATACAAGCAACACGTCATCGAGCAGGGGCTGACGCTGCTGCGCGCGCACGACAACATCCGTTGCCTGTTCACGACGCCGAAACTTCTCGAAGCCCTGTGCGAGAAGGTTTCGTTGAAGAAGCTTGGTATCACGGGTGTGTTCTGTGGCGGCACTGAGATGACGCCGCAGTTTCATCGCTTCGCC
Organism: Pyrinomonadaceae bacterium; assembly: GCA_035646355.1. GTDB lineage: Bacteria > Acidobacteriota > Blastocatellia > Pyrinomonadales > Pyrinomonadaceae > PSRF01. The sequence continues at coordinate 24,492 of DASRPN010000063.1, forward strand.
GTGGAAGAGCTGTTGGACGGCGCATATTTCGCGCCAACGTACGGTAATACGTTGATGGGGCTTGCGGTACATAAGCCGCGAGATCCGGCTGATAATTACGCCATCATCTATTATCCGCCGCTGCCGCGCGCGATGGTTGAAGTGGTCGATCCGGAGGAACCGGATCAAGTCGTCGATTACGGCGCAACCGGCCGTGTTCGTCTGACGACTTTGACGAAAGAGTTTTTCATGCCGCGGTTTTTGGAGCGCGACGAGGCTGAACGCGAGCCGCCGTGCGATCTTTATCCGTGGGATGGTGTGCGCAATGTCCGGCCGTTTTCGAAGCTGCAAGCGAACGTGGTTGAAGGTGTGTATTGAGCGTTGTCTTTGTGCTTTGTTCGCTTGCGGATGAGTTAGCCTGAGATGAGACTTCCGCTAGCGAACAAAGAACTAAGCACAAAGTACAAAGTTCCAAAACTATATATGTTGCACATACCAATTCTTCGTCAGGGAAATCCGTACAAGAGTCTCGACGTCGCGCGCGTGCCGCATCATCGGACACGGGAGACGTTTGTCGAGGTGAGTCAGGCAAACGCGGGATTGATCCGAAAGGATCTTTCGCGTCAGGAGATCGCGCGGGCCAGTTTAAGCAAGTTCACGACTCGCGATCTTGTTGAGATTTGTACGCGTGCGGCGGAGCATTTCACAGACGATTCCCTTCCACTCGGCGACGCCACGCAGAGTGCGGAAGATTACGTGGCCCAGGTTTCGGCGACCACCGGAATGCCGTACGTTCTGGCGCGTCGCAATATGTCGAAGATCAAGAGCATGCTGGCGAACATGGAGAGCGTGCTAAACGGTCTTACCAGGAACATTGATTGGGAGATACTCGATCGCGGTTTTGGCGTGCGAGATGGAAACTCGTTGAGCTTCTTTCCGCGAACGCAGTCGTTAGGCGCGGTGCTGCCGAACAATTCGCCGGGCGTGCATTCGCTTTGGATTCCTTCATTCGCGCTGCGCGTGCCACTCGTTTTGAAACCGGGAAGCGCAGAACCGTGGACGCCGTACCGCATCATTCAAGCGTTGATCAAAGCCGGTGCGCCGCGAGAGGCGTTCAGTTTCTACCCGGCGGATCATGGTGGTGCGGGTGAGATTCTCAGGAACTGCGGCCGTTCCCTTCTCTTCGGCGATTCGTCTACGACTGGTGCTTGGGCCAACGATCCGCGTGTTGAGATTCACGGACCAGGATACAGCAAGGTCATCATCGGCGAGGATGTTGTTGACGAGTGGGAGAAGTATCTCGACGTCATCGTTGCATCGATCGCGGACAACGGTGGACGATCGTGTGTGAATGCTTCGGCGCTGTGGACGCCTCGGCACGCCGATGAAATTGCGGAGGCGCTCGCTGAGCGCCTGGCGCGGATCGTTCCGCGAGCTGCCGATGATGAAGATGCGAAGATCGCGCCGTTCGTCGATCCGCGGGTTGCGCAGCGGATCAACGCTATTATCGATGCTGGTTTGAGTGAACCTGGCGCGCGTGACGTCACCGCTGCACATCGCGATGCTGAGCGTCTTGCAATCTGGAACGACTGCTCGTATCTGCTGCCGACGATTATTCGTTGCGAGCCTGATCATCCGCTGGCGACAAAAGAGTTCCTGTTTCCGTTTGCGGCTGTGGTGCAGGTGAAACAAAACGAGATCGACAGCGTAATTCCATCGAGCTTGGTGGTGAGCGCGATCACGAAAGATCCGAAGTTGATCCAAACTCTCGTATCATCACCGCACGTAGATCGGTTGAACATTGGCGCGATACCAACGAATCAGGTAAGTTGGGACCAGCCACACGAAGGCAATTTGTTCGATCACTTGTATGGCCGGCGAGCGTTTCAAGCGGCGGCGGCTGTCTGAGAAAGAAGGGTCCCGCAAAAGGCGCAAAGACGCAAAGTAGAAACCTTTCTGTTCATCACTTGCGGGGTGCCACTTTTGCTCAACCTTTGCGTCTTTGCGCCTTTGCGGGAAGCCTTTGAGGAGTTCGAGTGAGAATTCTTTATCTCACAGGCGGTGCGGGCAGAATGTATTGCGGTAGCTGTTTGCGCGACAACGCGATGGCTACCGAGCTAATCGCGCGCAAGCACGACGTGCTGCTCCTGCCGGTTTACACACCAACATTCACTGACGAACCAAACGTCAGCAGCGATCACGTCGTTCTCGGCGGCATCAGCGCGTATCTTGAACAGTACGTCCCGCTGTTTCGCAAAACACCGAAATGGCTCGATCGTTTGTGGGACTCAAAGTTCATCTTGAGTCTAGCGTCCCGCCGTTCGATCTCAACCAATCCCAAAATGCTTGGCGAGATGACTGTCTCTGTGCTCAAAGGAGAAGGCGGTTTTCAAAGCAAAGAGATCGACAAGTTAATCGACTGGCTCAAGAACGAGCCGCCCCTGGACATCGTCAACTTGCCATACGCGCTGCTGATCAGCCTCGCGAAACCGCTGAAACAGGCACTGAACGTACCCATAGTTTGCACGCTTCAGGGTGAAGATCTCTTCCTCGACGGTCTAACTGAACCGTATCGCGAACAGGCGCTGGCCTTAATTCGCACTCAGCTTGAGAACGTCGATGGCTTTCTATCGGTGAGCGAGTATTACGCCGAGTTCATGCCGCGTTATCTCGGCATTCCGCGCGAAAAGATCCGCGTCGTGCCGTTGGGCATCAACCCGCACGGGTTTGAGTTGCGGGAGCCCAGGCACGATGGACCATTCACGATCGGTTTTCTCGCGCGCGTCGCGCCCGAAAAGGGTTTGCACGTGCTTGCCGAAGCGTACCGCCTGGTGCGAAAAGAGTTACCGGCGGCGCGACTCGAAGTCGCAGGATACATGGCCGCCGACTGCAAACCGTATCTTGCAAAGGTACAAAAACATCTTGCCGACGCAGGACTCGCAGGCGAGTTTCATTACCACGGCGTGTTGGATCGCGCTGACAAGATCTCATTCCTGCGCAAACTCGACGTGATGTCGGTGCCCGCAACGTACGACGAACCGAAAGGTGTTTCGCTACTCGAAGCGATGGCTTGCGGTGTGCCGCTGGTCCAACCACGTCGCGGTGCGTTCACTGAGATGGTTGAATCAACCGGCGGCGGCATTCTTGTCCGCCCGGACGATCCCGCCGGTCTCGCCGAAGGCATTCTCAAGATCGCACGCGACAGGAAACTTGCCGAAGGGTTGGGCGCGAACGGTTTTCGTGGTGTGCGCGAGCATTACAGCGCTGCGCACATGGCCGATCGGCTGTTGGAGGCATACGAAAGCATCTCGCATCCTGCAAAATCGGTGGAGGCGCAGGTGGGGGAGGTGGGAGTTGCTCGAGGTTGAGAATCTGTCGAAAGAGTATTCCACTCCTGCCGGTGCCCTGCGAATAGTCTCCGATGTTTCGCTTTCGCTGCCACGCGGTTCGGCAGTTTCAATCATGGGCCCGTCGGGCAGCGGCAAAAGCACTTTGCTCTACCTGATCGGCGCGCTCGAACCCCCTTCGAGCGGAACGATCACACTCAGTGGACAGAACCCGTTCCTGTTAAATCCAAAACAGCTTGCCGCCTTTCGCAACCAGCAGATCGGTTTCGTTTTTCAGGATCACTGCTTATTGCCGCAGTGTTCGGTAATCGAGAACGTGCTCACGCCGACACTTGTTTCGACCCCAAACGGCGACGGTCCCGGACGTGCGGCCGAGTTACTCAAGCACGTCGGGCTCGCCGAACGATTGGACCATCGACCGGCGCAACTTTCAGGCGGCGAGAAACAGCGCGTCGCGCTTGCGCGCGCGTTGATCATGAAACCGAAGCTGCTGCTGTGCGACGAGCCAACCGGCAATCTCGATCAAAAATCTGCGCAAGTCGTCGCCGACCTGTTGCTTGATATTCATCGGGAATCCGAAACGATCCTCATCGTCGTCACTCACAGCTCCGAACTCGCCGCGCGCTTCCCTCAACGTTTCGAACTTAAAAACCAACGTCTCGAAGCAGTGTGATGCGGACCACAAGTCTTCTAAAACGCGGGCTGGCTTATTACTGGCAGACCAATCTGGTCGTAGTCCTTGGCGTGGCGACCGCGGTTGCCGTGCTCGCGGGCGCGTTGATGATTGGGGCATCGGTTCGCGGCAGCCTAAGCGATCTGGTCGCGCAACGGTTAGGAAACACGAATCACATTGTGACGTCGCCCGCGTTCTTCCGTGAACAATTGGCGACAGAGATCGGGGGCGCTCCAATCATCACGCTCGAGGGAGTCGTCGAACACGAACCGAGTCACCGCCGTGCCGGCGGCGTCAAGGTTTATGGCGTCGACGAACGGTTCTGGCAATTTCACGGGATGGGCAAGGCCGCACTTGGCGCACCGCAAGGTCGTGAAGTGTTGATAAGCGATGGTCTCGCCAATGAACTCGGAACTCAAACCGATGATTCGTTGTTGTTGCGACTAGAAAAACCATCCGACATTCCGATCGAGTCGGTACACGGGCGCAAAGAAGATCCCGGCAAAACGATCCGGCTTAATCGTGTTTGGAGAGTGTCGGCGGGGGAGTTGGGTGAGTTCTCTCTGCAACCACAACAAGGCGTGGTACGCGCGATCTTTGTTTCGCTCAAGCTTCTCCAAAACGAACTGGAGCAGGAACAGAAGATCAACACGACACTGCTGGGCCCACAACCATCCGTCGACGATACGCAAGCGCTACTTCGCGACAAGGCAACGCTCGAAGATCTTGGTCTCAAACTGCGCGCGCTCGACGGTAGTCTTTCGCTTGAGAGCAACAGCAACCTCCTTAGCGACAACATTGATCTTGCCGCGAGACAAGCTGCGGAGGATCTTTCACTCGACACGTTTCCAGTTTTTTCATACCTCGCGAACAGCATCAGCGCTGGTGATCGCTCGATTCCCTACTCGCTAGTAACGGGTGTGGGCAGAAGAATGCTTGACGACTTAGGCGAGAGAAGCGGTTTCAAAACGCCAATCATCCTCAACGAGTGGGCAGCTCGTGAACTCGACGTAAAACCCGGCGAAAAGATCACACTTGAATACTACGTCTGGCACGAAGGCGGCCGCCTGGAAACTCGAACTGCTGACTTTCAGTTTGCGGGCGTTACGCCAATCAGAGGACTCGCCGCCGATCGCGATCTCGTTCCCGCGTATCCCGGCATCACTGAGTCGGAAAGTCTCGCCGATTGGGACCCGCCATTTCCGATCGACCTGAGCCGCGTGCGTAAGCAGGACGAAGATTACTGGGACCAATATCGCACGACACCGAAGGCTTTCATCGACCTCGCAAACGCTCAGCACTTCTGGGAATCACGCTTCGGCGAAATGACCTCAATCCGTGTTCAGTCGTCTCGTGGTCCGTTGACGCCGGAGATTATTAATCGTTACGGCGAGGCGCTCCGAAAGAAACTGGAGCCTGGCCCACTCGGTCTTCAGGTCATTCCGGTTCGCGCAGACGGGCTCGCCGCGTCGCGCGGTGCAACCGACTTCGGCGAATACTTTCTCTACTTCAGTTTCTTCCTCGTCGTCTCCGCACTGCTTTTGACCGCGCTCTTTTTTAAACTCGGTATCGAACAACGACTGCGGGAGATCGGAACGTTGCAGGCAATCGGTTTCGCGGCGTCGCGCATTCGCACCCTCTTTCTCGCCGAAGGATTGCTGCTGTCGGTGATCGGAAGCCTGTTGGGACTGTTGGGCGCGATCGGATATGCGGCTTTGTTGATGTACGGCTTGCGCACGTGGTGGGTCGATGCAGTCGGAACCACTTCACTGACGCTTCACATTTCATGGCAATCGATGGTGTTGGGAGCGCTCGGCGGCGTCGCAGCTGCCGTTATCTGCATCTTCTTTACGTTACGAAGACTCGGATCTTGGTCTACCCGGAGTCTGTTGAGTGGATCGATCATTGAAGAACTCTCCCGCAAAGGCGCAAAGACGCAAAGGAAAGTTCACTCAACTTTACTTCGCGTCTTTGCGCCTTTGCGGGAAACTTTCCTCGTCGTCGCGTTAGCGCTTTCTGGCATCGCGCTGTTGCTTGCCGGAGGCTTGAAGTTGATTCCGCAAGTTGCGGGTTTCTTCGGTGGCGGCGTGATGCTTTTGGTCGCCGGCCTTTGTTTCCTGTCTGTTTGGTTGAGAAAAAGACGCAGCGCGACAATACGACAGCCGGGCTGGTGGGCCATGTCGCAGATGGGCTTTCGCAATACGACCTATCGTCCGACGCGCACCGTGCTGTGCGTAACATTGATCGCTTCAGCTGCGTTCATCATCGTCGCTGTGGACGCGTTTCGACGCTCGGGCGCCGTCGCGCATGATCGAAGATCCGGCAGTGGGGGTTTCCCGTTCGTTGCCGAGTCACTGGTGCCGATCGTGCATGACGCAAACACGGTCGAAGGTCGCGAGTCATTGAATCTCAACAACACAAATGAAGAAACGGCTCTCAAAGATGTTCGCCTGGTGAGCTTGCGGATGCGTCCAGGCGACGATGCGAGTTGTCTCAATCTCTATCAACCACGCAACCCGAAGATTGTCGCGCCGCCAGAAGCATTTCTAAACGAGAACCGCTTCGCATTTCAGACTTCGATCGACGAAACAGACAATCCGTGGTTATTACTAAATCGCGAATTCCCCGATGGCGCCATTCCCGTTATAGGCGATTCAAACTCGCTCAACTACGTTCTGCATTTGAAAGTGGGCGAGGACTTTGTGATGGACCAAAGGCGACTGCGCGTAGTCGCTGCGCTCTCCGACAGCATCTTCCAAAGCGAGTTGATAATGTCGGAAAAGAACTTTCTCCGACTGTTCCCCTCGGAACAGGGCTACCGGTATTTCCTGATCGACGCTCCAAACGGCAGCGATGCCGCAACCGTATTGGAAGATCGTCTGTCAGACTTCGGCTTCGACGCGCAATCGACCGAAGAACGACTCGCGACCTTCCATCGTGTCGAGAACACCTACCTCTCGACGTTCCAACTTCTCGGCGGCCTCGGTCTCGCACTCGGCACGCTCGGAATGGCTGCCGTCCTGTTACGAAATGTTCTCGAACGCAGGCGGGAACTAGCCCTGATGCGCGCAGTGGGGTATAACTCTTCTCACTTCGCGGTAATGGTGATCACAGAAAACGTCCTGATGCTGTGCCTCGGCCTGGCCGTCGGATTTGTTTGCGCGCTGCTCGCCATCGCTCCCGTGCTGTTAGAGCGTGGCAGCAAAGGTCCAAACATCTCGCTGGGCCTGCTCCTACTGGCAATTCTTGTTTCAGGCGCCACAGCATCGCTGGTGGCGACAATCGCGGCTCTGCGTTCGCCGCTACTGCCGGCACTGAGATCCGAATAATCCGTTGTAAAAAGGAAACCGAACATGAAACAGACCATCTTCATTCTTCTCATCGGGATTTCCCTCGCAATCGGCTTGCTGGAAAGAAATGCTTCAGCGGAAAACTGGCCGCAGTGGCGAGGGCCCGCACTCAACGGTGTCAGCAGCGAAAAGAACCTGCCCGTCAAATGGACCACTGAGGAGAACGTCGTCTGGAAACTTGCGATGCCAGGATTGAGTGGCTCGACGCCTATCGTTTGGCGAAACCATATCTTTCTGAATGTCGCCGACAACGGCAACCTCTTTCTTTGGGCCGTCGGCAAGACAAAAGGTGAAGTGCTGTGGAAGAAACCGCTGGGCGGCGGAGACGTGAAAATGCGCAAGCACAACATGTCGTCACCTTCACCGGTAACCGATGGCCGCTCGGTCTACATCATGACCGGCACGGGCGTCCTCAAAGGTTTCGACTTCTCAGGCAAGGAACTCTGGACGCGCGACATTCAGAAAGAGTATGGCGAGTTTGGCTTGAACTGGGGCTACGCTTCGTCACCGCTGTTGTACGAAGACTCGCTCTACATCCAGGTGCTTCACGGAATGAAGACCGATGCGCCGTCGTACGTGATGCGCGTTGATAAGAAGACCGGCAAAACCTTGTGGAAAGTCGATCGACCGACGAACGCTATTCGCGAGTCGCCCGACTCCTACACCACGCCAGCCCTGCTCCGTCACGGCAAGACCACCGAGATCGTGATCACCGGCGGCGACTGTGTTACCGGACACGACCTCGCCACCGGCAAGGAACTCTGGCGCGCCAATGGTCTGAATCCGGAGAACCAGCAGTTCTATCGCATCGTTGCCTCGCCGATAGTTTTCAACGACATCATCTACGCGCCGACGCGAATCAAGCCGTTGCTTGCGCTCAAGGTCGGTGGCCGCGGCGACATCACAACGTCGCACCTCCTGTGGTCCACCGCCAACGGACCCGACGTGCCCACGCCCGTGACCGACGGCAAGTACTTCTACGTCGTAAACGATCGCGGCATCATGTGGTGTCTCGACGCGCGAACGGGAGCTGAGATCTACGGACAGCAGCGCATCAAGCCGGGAACGTACAGCGGTTCGCCGGTTCTTGCCGACGGAAAGATTTACGTCACCAACGAAGACGGACTGACGACGGTGGTCCAGGCTGGTCCGGAGTTTAAGGTGCTGGCGGAGAACCCGTTGAACGATTACGTTCTCAGTTCACCGGCAATCTCTGATGGCCGTATCTACCTGCGTACCTCGCAACATCTGTACGCAATCGGAAGCAAATAAACTATGAGTCGCGCACTTCTTCTTATCTGCTTGTTAGCGATCGGCGTTGCTGCGCAGGAATCGCAACTCGGACGCGTTGAGTTTCCGACTTCCGGCTCCCCGCAGGCCCAGACGCACTTTCTTCGCGGCCTCGCTGCGCTTCACTCATTCTGGTACGAGGAAGCAGTCGAAGCATTTCGAGAGTCGACGAAAGTCGATCCCGAGTTCGCGATGGGATATTGGGGCGAAGCGATGACCTACAATCATCCGCTCTGGTCTGAACAGGATCCAGCAGCCGCCCGTCGGGTGCTCGAGAAGATCAAAGAGACGCCAAAACTGACTGAACGAGAGCGCGCGTATTTGAAGGCCGTCAAAGTTTTGTTCGGCGAGGGCGACAAACGCGCGCGTGACACTGCTTACTCCGCTGCGATGGAGAAAATCTATCGGGCCTATCCCGACGATCTCGACGCGGCCGCTTTCTATTCTCTGTCGTTGCTCGGACTGGTACGGGGCGAGGACAAGAGTTATCGCCTCCAGGCGCGAGCCGGCGCTATTGCACTCGACGTCTATCAGAAAAATCCGAACCATCCCGGAGCGGCGCACTACATCATTCACGCCTTTGACGATCCCGAACACGCGATCCTCGCCTTACCTGCCGCGCGACGTTACGCTAGCATCGCACCCGAAGCGCATCACGCGCGGCACATGCCGTCGCACATTTTTCTGCAACTCGGGATGTGGCCCGAGGCAGCGGCGTCGAATGAAGCTGCGTGGGAGTCTTCCGACGCGTGGATGAAACGAAAGAAACTTTCTCTTAACGTTCGCGACTATCACAGTCTGCACTGGCTGATGTACGCCTACCTTCAGCAGGGGCGTTATAAAAAAGCGGAAGAATTGTTGGCGTTGATGAAGAAAGTAATGTCGGAGTCGACTTACGACAACAAACTGCGGCCGGGTTATTACGAGAACAACTGGGCGAACATGGCCTCGGCTTTCATCGTCGAAACCGAAGCATGGAACCGCGCATCTGAATTCTTCCCCGAAGGCAAACAAACAACTCAACAGACGGGGACGAACGGAATGCACGCGAGCCATGACTCCACGGTCCGAACCTCAATGGCGAGTCAGAATTTGCCAAACTTCATCCGTGGTCTGGCGTCAGCCGTTAATGGCTCCTCGGTTGAGATAAAGTCAATCGGAAACGTGAACAAGCTGGAAGTCGAAGCACTTGCTGCTTCGATGAAGAAAGATCACACAGCCGCGATCGATCTCATGAAGAAGGCGACGGCACTCGAAGAAGAGAGAGGTGCGCCGTATGGACCACCCTCGCTCATTAAACCGTCGCATGAACTTTTTGGAGAGATTCTTTTGCGGGCTGGACAGCCCAAGGAAGCGGTTGAGAAGTTTCAAGTCTCGCTGCTGCGCCAGCCAAACCGCGCACGCTCGCTGCTAGGCCTGGCGCGCGCTTATGCCCAAAGTGGCGATCGTGCCGCAGCCGTTGCTGCTTACACCAAACTTCTCGATCAGTGGAAAGAGGCAGACGCGGACCTCGCTGAACTACGCGAAGCCCGCGCCTATCTGACACCATAGAAATGCGAAATTCGAATTTCGAAATTCGAATTCGCAATCCCCTACTTCTGTCGCACGTCGTACGCGTAGATCGTGTCCTGGTCGCGTATGTACAACCGTCCGCCGGCGACAACCGGATGCGTCCACGTCGGTAGCGAACCCTGCTCAATCCGGAAGCGTCCCTTCTCAACATATCCTGTCGGCGTTGCTTCGACCAATCCGACCACGCCTTGCTCGCTGAAGAGGTACAAACGTCCATCCGCGTAAACGAGCGATCCCTTCCCGACGCTGCGATCGCGCCATGCGATCTCGCCGGTATCAAACTTGATCGCGGTTAGAATCGAGCTCGAGAACCCGTACAGATGATCGCCAACCAGCACCGAGCTACTGTGATGGTTTCGCATATCTTTGCTGAACCAGATCTCCTGCGCAGTACCATCGGGCTTGATCTCGACAACACCGCCGCCAGTGCCGTAATCAGACGAGATGAAGATGCGATTGCCACGCGCAATTGGCGTCGCAGCGTTCGCGACATCGTTTGCAGCCCGCGCATACTCCCACAGCAATCGTCCATCCTTCAGATCCAGACCAACAGCCCGTTGGTGCGTGAAGAAGACGACCTGCGTTCCGCCATTTAGTTCAACCGGAATCGCCGACGAATAACCGGCGCGGTCGCTCTGGCTCTTCCAGATCACCGAGCCATCGCTCTTATTCAGCGCGACAATCGACGCGCCTGCACCACCCGCATTCACCAATAGTTTGTTGCCAACGATCAGCGGCGACTCGCTGATGCCCCAGGTGATGTTGCGAGCGCTAAACTCCCGCAAAATGTTCTTGGTCCAAACCATCTTCCCCGTACGTGCATCGAGCACCGAAAGATCGCCGTTACCGCCGAGGGCGTAAACTCGATCACCTTCGACTGTTGGCGTGCCTCGTGGTCCATCACCGCGATCGTTTTGAAACGCACTGCTGGGGTGTGCCGTCGCCCATGCTTCTTTACCCGTTGCGACGTCGAACGCGATGACAAACTCTTTATCACCGCGCAAACCCATCGTGAACAACTTTCCATTAGCGATTGAGAACGACGAATAACCGCGTCCGGCGCCGGAGGCTTTCCACGCCAACGGCGGACCGTCTGTAGGCCACTGCTTCAGTAACCCCGTCTCCTTCGAAAGGCCGTCACGATTTGGACCACGCCATTGCGGCCAGTTCGCATTGGACTGGGCAAGAGACACACTTGCCACACACATTAAGAGCAATAACGCCCGCATAGTTTGCATGATTGATAACTCCTCATCCGTGTTATTTGGTTACGACTGGGGTTTGAAGTACAAGACCAAACCACCACCTAACGCAGCCAAAAGAAAACCTAAATAGAGCAACGGATTTGGGGAGGTTTTGGGAGGATGCAGCCACATCGAATAGAGCACGTTCACCAGCGGCGCGCCCGCAAAGACCAGCGGCATCACGTAAGTCGGCAGTCCGCCATTACGAAACGCGAAGATGATGCAAACGGCGCCCGCCGCGCCTAACAAGCCCGCGAGCGTCGCACCTATCGAGCCTTTCATCGTAAAGCCGTTCAGTTGTCCCTGCGATGAAAGGGTAACGACGGGCACGAGCACTCCGATCAGAAAGTAAGCCACGCCCACACACAACAAGGCGCGCATCGGATTACCAAGCTCAACCTGTCCGCGGTGCAGCGCTGGACCATAGAGTCCCCACGACAATGCCGCGCCAAGAGCAAAAATGACCCAGAGCATTCAAGTCCTCCGAAGTTGGTTTCAAGCTCTCCCGCAAAGGCGCAAAGACGCAAAGTGATTACTCTTTCTCTTGCGCCCTTGCGCCTTTGCGGAAATTCGTTTTACGGAACTGAAACTCCAAAAAGCTTTCCGCCGTAATGTCTACATCCTTGATTGCGGCATTCTAGCAGTCAGTTTCCGATATGAATAGACGATTAGCAAATTGCCAAGGGATTTGCTAAGTTTTGCGTGCATTCGTTGGGCCTCCAAAATTTCGAACGGGAGCACTGAATCTTGAAGTCAACTCTTCGAACTCTCTTCCTGCTTGTTCTGTCTCTTTTGTTCTCGATGCCTGTGTTGGCGCAAACACATCGCGGGTCTGTGCGCGGGACCATCTCCGATATTAATGGAGCAGTCATCCCCGGCCTGACGGTCACTCTAACGAACACCGCCACGGGCGAGTCACGCAGCGTCGAAACCGGCGAGCAGGGTGAGTATGCCATCTCCTCGCTTGCTTCCGGTTCGTACGAACTCAAGGTCGAGGGGCAAGCCTTCAGGAAGTACATCGATCAAATCCAATTGCTCGTCAATCAAGTTCTGCGACGAGACATAACGATGGAAATACCCCATCCGGACGTAACCACGGTCGACACGACGTACGAAGCCGATCTGAAAAAAGACTCCGCGTCGCTCGGCACCGTTATTGAGAACCGTCAGGTCACTGGTCTGCCGCTCGACGGTCGCAATTTCTACGAATTGAGCCTGCTCGTTCCTGGTGCGGTGCCGCCGGCGCAAGGATCCGCGGGTTCGGTTCGTGGTGACTTCGCGTTCAGCGTCAACGGTGCGCGCGAAGACGCCAACAACTTCCTGCTCGACGGCGTTTACAACATCGATCCAAAACTGAACACATTCGGCGTGCGTCCTTCGGTCGATGCGATTCGCGAGTTTGAAATGTTGACGAGCACCTACGACGCGTCATTCGGTCGCAACCCCGGCGCGCAGGTGAACGTCATTCTCAACTCCGGAACAAATGATTTCCACGGCTCCGTATTCGGCTTTCATCGCAACGCCGCGCTCGACGCGCGAAACTTCTTCGCTCCCGCGGGTGAGCCGAAACCGAAATACCTGCGCAACCAGTTTGGCGGCGCGATCGGTGGTCCAATCGTGAGCGATCGCACGTTCTTCTTTGCGGATTACGAAGGCACGCGCTCGCGCGAAGGCATCACGCGCATCACGAACGTCCCGACAGCGGAAGAGCGAGTCGGTAACTTCTCGAACAGTGTTTTCGGCGTCCCGACAAATCCATTCACGGGCATGCCGTTCGACGGCGGCATTATCCCTGATTTCTTCATCCATCCCGTGGGCCGAGCGATAGCCGCACTTTATCCTTTACCGAACCGCAACGTTCCGTTTCAGAATTTCGTCTCGTCGCCAACGCAGCGCGACGATAACGACAGTTTCGATGTGCGCGTCGATCACCACGTGACCGATCGAACTCAACTTGCATTCCGCTACAGTTTTGGCGACCGCGATCTTTTTGAACCGTTTACTGGTCCATCTTTTTCCGCCGTTCCTGGTTTCGGCGATTTCGTGAAGCGACGCAGTCAAAACGGCATGGTTGCACTGACGTGGGTGATGACGCCTAACCTCGTTAACGAAACGCGCGGCGCATTCAGTCGCGTCGCCGCAGCGGTGAATCAGGAAGCGAGCGTTTTGAATTCCGAAGTGGGTTTACCCACAATTTCACCGCGACCACGCGACCTGGGGTTGAGCTTCATCACGATCACCGGCTATTCACCGCTCGGTGACGAAGGCAACAACCCGCAGCACAGCGTTACGAACGTCTATCAACTTCTGAACAACGCCAGCTACACACGCGGCAATCACCTGTTCAAGTTCGGTGCTGACATTCGCTTTTCTGAACAGAATGCTTTTCGTGACGTCGAGTCACGCGGACGGCTTCAGTTCTCGCCGTTTTTCCAACTGACCGGAAATGCGCTCGCGGACATGTTGTTCGGATTTCCGTTGCTAACCAGCGTTGCGCGCGTCGACAACCCGCAACAGATCCGCACGGAGAGTTACAACTTCTTCCTAAACGACAGTTGGCGTGTGACGCCACGACTGACTCTCACTGCGGGGCTGCGTTACGAGTACAACTCGCCACCGGTTGACGCTTCAGACCGCGCGACCGTTTTCGATCTCAACACACGCAACATCGTCGCAGTGGGAACAAACGGCGTCCCTCGCAGCGGCTTTGAAGCTGACAAGAACAACTTCGCGCCGCGCGTCGGGTTTGCGTGGTCCATCCGCGAAAGTACTGTCCTGCGCGGCGGTTATGGCGTCTACTACGATCAGTCGCCACTCGCTCCGGCTGAGGCGCTTTACTTCAACTCGCCCTTCTTCGACAACAACATCTTCTTCTCGTTGCCGGGACTGCCGTTGACGTTGAGCGATCCGTTCCCGGCGTTCTTCCCGTTCCCGCTGCCGGATTCGGCGCTCGCGATCCAGCGCGACATGCGCACCGGCTACATGCAGCACTGGAACTTCAACATCGAACAGCAGATCGGAAGCAACAATGTCTTGGAAGTCGCGTACGTCGGTTCGAAAGGAACAAAACTCCTAACTGCTCGCGACATCAACCAGCCGCAGCCACAGGTATTGCCACCGGGATTGCCATTTGTCCCACGTCCGGATCCGCGTTTCGACGACATCGACCTGCTTGAATCGCGCGGCAACTCGAATTATCACGCGCTTCAGACGCGCTTTCAGCAACGACTGTTTCACGGCTTAACTTCGCTCGTCTCGTACACGTGGTCCAAGTCGATCGACGATGCTTCGAACTTCTTCAGCAGCGCCGGCGATCCGAACTTCCCGCAGAATAGTTTCAACGTCGCCGCCGAGCGTGGCCGTTCGAACTTCGACGTGCGTCATCGCTTGTCGCTCAGCTACTCGTACTCGCTGCCTTTCGGAAAAGGTCGTACGCATCTCGCGGACGATGGCTGGGTTTCGACTGTATTAACTGGCTGGGAAACTCACGGCATCGTCACGCTTCAGTCGGGCCGTCCGTTTACGGTCGCACTGCTTTCGGAACTCGACAACAGCGGCACGGGTCGTTCGATCCTCGGCTTCGGCGCAAATGATCGACCGAACGTCGTCGGCAATCCGGAAATATCAAATCCGACACCCGATCGGTGGTTCAACGCCGCGGCGTTCGCGTTTCCGCCACAGGGAACGTTTGGCAATGCGGGAAGAAATATTCTGGATGGGCCAGGTTTTCAGAACGTCAACGCGTCGCTGATGAAGAACACGGCGCTGACCGAGCGTTTAAATTTGCAGTTCCGCGCGGAGGTCTTCAACCTCTTCAATCACCCAAACTTCAACCTGCCCGATAACTTTTTGGGCTCGCCGACGTTCGGACGGATCTCGTCAGCACGAGATCCGCGGCATATTCAGTTTGGATTGAAGTTTCTGTTTTAGCCACAGATAGACACAGACCAGCACGGATCAAGATTAATCAGTTAAGGCTCTTTGCTTGAGCCCTTGATCTGTATTATTCGTGGAATCTGTGGCTGGTTTAGTCTCCAACCTCGGCTGTGGGCACGTGGTCGTCGAAGTATTTGTACTTCGCTGAAAGCAAAAGATCGGCCTCGTCGGGCGTTGGTACCTGAGCCACCATCGCCCCGTCGACCTGCTCGTAAAGCGGCGGTGGGATTTCAGCGAACTCCGACATTGGACCATAGACTCCGTCCACGCCTTCTCTGAACACGTCGCCAATCAGCAGGTTGATAATGTGCGTCCGCTCCTCAGGATACTTCCGCAGAAAACCTGAAAAGCTGAAGTCTTCGTTGTAGAACGCGTAAACCAGCTTGCGCATCGACTCGATTCCGCGATCGAGTTTCGCCTGGTACTGTCCCAGCCGCTGAGCGGAAAAGTCATCGTGATTGAAAGCGTCGTGAATCGCGTCAGCCGCGAGCTCGGCCATCTTCAGCGCCAGCAGAACGCCTGACGAGTAGATCGGATCGAGAAACCCGTACGCGTCGCCGATGATAATGAACCCGTTGCCGGCGTTCTGTTTTGAACGATAGGAGTAATCGAGAATCGAATAGATCTTGTCTACGCGCTCGCCTTCGGCAACGCGTTTCGCGCAAGGTGGACACTTCTCGATCTCTTCGTGGTAGATCTTCGCGAGATCCTGACCACGACCCTGCACCAGGTACTCGGGATCGGCGACTATCCCCACGCTCGTGATATCGTTCTCGAGCGGGATGTACCAGAACCAACCGTTGCTTCCCTTTTCCGTTCGCAGCACGAGAGTCGCGCCGCCATTCAGATCCGGTTCGCGATGCGCGCCTTTCCAGTAGGAGTACAGGACAGCTTTCTTTAACTTTGGATCGCGCACGCGCCAGCGAAACTTGTTCGAGAGCATCGCCGTCTGTCCGGTTGCGTCGACAACCACTTTCGCAAAGAACTTCTGGCGCGAACCGTCCTGCATCTGAACTTCAACGCCGACTGCCTGATCGCCTTCAAACAGGACCTGCTTGACGAGTACACCCTGATGGACCACCGCGCCCGAGTCGGCAGCGTGATCGATCAGCAATTTGTCAAACTCAGCGCGCGTCACCTGCCAGGTCACGGCACTCTCGTGATGCACGGATTCGAAGAAATAGAACGGCCGCGATTCCTTGCCCGCCGAGTTGGCAAACTGCACGCTGTACTTTCGCACAAACGGGCTCGCTTTCAATTTGTCGAGCAAACCCATGCGCCGGAAAGTCCAATACGTGTCAGTCATCAGCGACTCGCCGATGTGATGACGAGGAAAAATTTCTTTCTCGAACAGGATGACCTGGCGCCCCTCGCGCGCCAACATGCTGGCAACGGAACTCCCTGCGGGGCCACCACCCATTACTATGACGTCGTAGTTATTTGTATTCATGCGTAACGTACGGTTCTCAGTTCAGGTTCAAAAAACTCCGGGAGGAAACCATCGACCTCCAGCAGACCGCGTCGAGTAAGCTGGATGGTACCGTTCTCGCGATCCAGCAGTTCCTCAGCCGCGAGGTTTAGATAGACTGGAAGAAACTCCTTCCAAACATCAACTCCAAATTTCTTCTGGAAGTAACCGGTATCCAGCGCGCCGGTCTTTAGTTGCAGCACCATCTCACGGATGAGTTGCTGCCTGGGAGTAAGCGAAACGGCCCGCAAAAGCGGCAGGCGGTCCTCGTTAAGGATGCGCACATACTCCTCGAAGTTGTGCGCGTTCTGAAAGTTTACACCGCCGAAATGTGAAAATGACGAGACACCGATGCCTATCATGTCGCCGCCGTGCCACAACGCGTCGCGATAAATAAAGCGGCACGTCTTCTTTTTCGTAGCCACGATATCGGAACCGGCGATTTCGTAGTCGTGAGCGAGAAATTGTTCAAACGCGTAGTTGAGCCAGCGGCGTTTCGTGGCCCAGTCGGCGATCGGCGATTCCATCCCCTTTTTCAGGATGTCCTGCGAGATCACCGTGTTATACGGAAGCTCCATCTGGTAAATCGTGACGGAGTCCGGCGCTAGTTCGAGCGTTTTTCGAACGGTGTCGCGCCACTTTTCTTCGGTCTCACCGACCATTCCGGTGATCAAATCGACATTGATCTGCGGGAAGTCAACAGCGCGAGCCCACTCATACGCACGGTAGATTTCCGGGGACAAATGAGCTCGACCATTGGCGGCAAGGATCTCGTCGTCGAAGTGCTCGATACCGAGACTCAGGCGGGTCACGCCGATGTCTTTCAGGGTCTCCAGTTTCGATTTTTGGATCGTCCCGGGTTCGCACTCGAAGGTGACTTCTTCCGCGTTTTGCCACGTAACGTGCTTATTCAACCCGTCGACGAGATAGCGGAGTTGTCGTTCGCCGATGTACGAAGGTGTGCCGCCGCCGAAGTACGCAAAGCGCAACTGCCGCCCCTGAAAGGCAGGCGTGCGACTGTAAAGCTCGTTCTCCTTAATTAAGGCGTCGAGATAGACCTCGATCTCGGAGGCATTCTTGTCGGTGTAGACCTTGAAGTAGCAGAAGAAGCAGCGCTTACGGCAAAACGGAATGTGAATGTAAAGCCCCAATGGATCGTCCACGCGTGCTGGGCGATTCAAAGCGACGACGGCGTCCGAAACAAACTCCGGCTTCCACTGCGAGAAGGGCGGGTAGTTCGAGACAAAATAATTCCCTACTTCGGTTTTGGATGGCGTTTCTACAGTCATTTAGGGGCGCTTTGCGCGCAGACTCAGCAAACTTAGCATCAATTCAGTCGACTGAGCAATCAGGCCGTACTACGAGTCACTCCATTGATAGGTTGCGCGTTTACAAGCCCACGTTGTATTAAGAATCGATGTCCCGGCGAAGCGGATTTAAAATTTCGGATCTCAGGCACTATTTACCCTATGTGCTACTAATCATTGTTTTTATCGCCGGGGTTTGGTTGATACTCACGCTCGGGGCGAAACTCAATACGAGGCCGCAGCCCGCGGTCACAACTACTGCCTCGCTCACTGCTTTGACGAGCGGTCTCAAAGAAAATTTCCGCAATCCACTAAGTGTCCTCCTGCTCCAGATCATCGTGATCATCATTATGGCGGGTCTGTTCGGTAGACTGTTTCGGCGGCTGGGTCAACCACCGGTGATGGGGGAGATGGTCGCCGGGATTGTGATGGGACCTTCGGTGCTGGGGTTCTTTTTTCCTGAGGCGATGTCGTTTATCTTTCCGCAATCGTCGCTGGAGACGCTGCGATTGTTGAGCCAGATCGGCGTCGTGCTGTTCATGTTCGTCGTCGGAATGGAACTGAACGTACGGCATTTGCGCGACAAGGGTTCGGCAGCCGTGATGATCAGTCACGCGAGTATAATAGTGCCGTTCCTGCTCGGGTCGGGGCTTTCGCTCTTCTTGTACCCGGAACTCGCGCCGCCTGAAACCTCTTTCAGCGCTTTTGCGTTATTTATCGGGGTTGCGATGAGTATCACCGCGTTTCCGGTGCTGGCGCGAATACTGGAAGATCGCGGGTTGACGCAAACTTCTCTCGGTTCAATTGCTCTGACGTGTGCTGCTGTTGACGACGTCACCGCCTGGTGCATACTGGCACTCGTGATCGCAATCGTAAACGCCACCGGAGTGGTTGTTTCGTTAGCGACCGTGATGTTCACTTTGCTCTTTGCACTGGCTATGCTGTTCTTCGTGCGGTCCTGGTTGGATCGGATGGTAAAAGAATCGCCAACCTCGACGTTGCATAGTCGTCGTTTGATTGCAGGCATGCTTGGATTCGTACTCGCCTGCGCGTTGATCACTGAGACGATCGGAATTCACGCTTTGTTCGGAGCGTTTATCGCGGGCGTCGTGATGCCGTCGTCGATCGATTTTCGTGGTTTTCTGAAAGATAAACTCGAGGGTTTTAGTTCCGCTGCGTTGCTCCCGCTGTTCTTTGCGTTCACTGGTTTGCGCACTCAAGTTGGTTTGCTTAACGACTGGCAGAGCTGGGCGTTTTGTGGCGTGATCATTCTCGTCGCGATCGCCGGCAAGCTGGGCGGCAGTATGTTGATGAGCCGCTGGACCGGCATGAGCTGGTCGCAGTCGTTTGCGATTGGTGCGTTGATGAATACGCGAGGATTAGTGGAACTGGTGGTGCTTAATATCGGATACGATCTGGGAATTCTTTCGGGTCGTATCTTTGCGATGATGGTGTTGATGGCGCTCGTGACGACGTTCATGACTGGACCATTGCTTTCGCTCGTCAAGACTGAGCACCGATCGACGCAGGTTGCGGAAGCTGTCTAAATAAAAGGAGATCCGACCAATGGCAATAAAGACGTTGATAACGATTGCGGCGACGATCGCGGTTTCCATATTCGCGGTGGCTGCTTATGAGCAGCCGAGCTGTGCGTGTCCCCCCGACGTACCATCTTCCGCATCTCAGGCGGAGAAACCGAACTTCGCAGGTTCATGGACCATGGATCGAGCGCGTAGCTTCGGCCTGCCCGGCAACATGAACCAAACGATGACCGTCACTCAAAAAGAGGGTCAGATCGACATTGAAACGAAACTGATCCAGCCTGACAACGAAAGAGTACAGAAAGACTCGTACATCCTCGATGGCAAGGAACACGACTTCAGCCCGCCTGTGCCACCTAACGCGCCCGCAGGCACACCCGCGCCAAAAGGAAAGCGGACAGCCACGTGGCTTCCTGCCGGCAACGGCATCACCGTCACCGACGTGACCACTGCCGAGACTCCAAAAGGTCCTGTTACAACTCAGATCGTTCGCAAATGGACCCTCTCGGGTCAGGGCGAGCTCGTGATCGACATGTACATCGACAATCCGAACGGGTCGTTCGAATCAAAGCGCATCTTCAAGCGCTCGTAGTGGCGGTTCAAATTGTAGTCAGCGGGCAATTCGAGATTTCCAGTAGCCTGGGCGTCGACGATGGTGTGCGATCGAGACGATAAGAATCGCATCGCTTCCAAAGCGTAAATGATGCTAAACGGAAATCGATGCAACAACGCTCGCCTGAGGTTACGTCCACCTGCGTTCCGATTTCTGGATGTGTTCGCGCAGTGTCGATGGTCTGAGTAAGATCTTCAAGGAAGTCTGTTCCGAGACCAACAAAAGCGGCCTCGTAAAAAAACGGCCGCTTCTGACATCTCTTCCTCTGCGAGGGAAAGAAAGCGATAACCAATCACGTGAGGCGATTTTTTGCTCTAGCCATTACTTCGTCGCCGCTTACGGCCTCTAACTCTCCCTTAAGATGAGCGTCGTAGCGGCGGCGCGACTCCGCAATCCACAATTGTTCCACGTCAGCATCAGCCGAGCCGAGGCATCCAGTTCTTCGATAAGTAGATGGACCAGCGGGGCCTTCTCTTCCGTCGTGAGCATTTGCGCCTGTTTTTGTACCTGATCGAAAAGTGCGCTCGTGGCAATTCGAATTATAACACTCTCGACATCCGGCCCTGACGTCAGCATAATATTCCGGGTTTAGTCACGTCGATCTTCGTATTTTACGTTCGTTTCAATTCTCCCGGTGAAACCAGCCCTCGAAAAGATCCTTGCGTCAATTGTAATTGGGTTGATTCTTCCGCTCGTGTTGTATCGCTTGAAAGTCAATCCGTGGACGGAACCGGTGAGGTACTCGGGCGTGTTCGTGCTCTGCTTTGGAATCGCCTATCTGGTCTACAAGTACCGGCACCCTGGCCCAGATCGCATTCCGTTTAGAAGTCACTTAATCAACCTCGGGATCTCGCTTGTCGTCTTGTGTGTTGTCGCGGTGGTGTACCTACTGATACTCGCGACACTCGCGGCCGTAGTGTGAATCGCATTTGCTTTTCGTCTGTTCACGGTTCTATTATCTGCGAACCCAGGTAGACAAGCTCCCGCAAGAGTTTTCCTCCCAGTTCAGTTTTTCTTTTCCCAGAAAGTAACTCCCGACATTGCGGACGCCTCCCAAGGCAACCCACTTTCTTAAATCACTGGAGGTTACATGAAGAAGACGCTTGCGCTCTTTGCTCTGACTGCATTAAGCGTGACGGCGGTCGTATTCACCGCGGTCCACGGACAGAATTCCAACAGCAACTCATCCAAATTCCGCCGCCAGCGCGCGGATAAACGAATCGCTAATCAATACATCGTAGTTCTTAAAGATGGAGTCGCGGACGTCGAAGGCGAAGCCGTTCGTCTCGCGCGCGATTTCGGCGGCGATCGCAACGACACGCACACTTACCAGCGCGCCCTTAAAGGCTTCTCCGTGCGCATGCCGGAACAGCAAGCTCTCCGGCTCGCCGACGATCCAACCGTCGCTTTCGTCGAAGAAGACGGCATCGTAAGTCTGGGAACAACCCAAACAAACGCAACCTGGGGACTCGATCGAATAGATCAACGCGATCTGCCGCTTAACGGAACCTACACTTACACGCCCACCGGCACCGGCGTGCGCGCGTACATCATCGACACCGGCATCCGCGCAACTCACACACAATTCGGCGGACGCGTGATCTCAGGTTTCACTGCAATCAACGATGGACTGGGCACTAACGATGGCAACGGTCACGGCACACACGTCGCCGGCACCGTCGGTGGTTCAATTCACGGCGTGGCAAAGAACGTAACCCTCGTCGCCGTTCGCGTACTCGATTCGAGTGGCAACGGAACGAACTCCGGTGTAATTGCCGGCGTCGATTTCGTTACCTCGAACCATCAGGCGGGTCAACCGGCAGTCGCGAACATGAGTCTGGGCGGTGGCGCCTCAAGCGCGCTCGACACCGCCGTCAATAATTCCATCAACGACGGAGTAACCTACGCGGTCGCCGCCGGCAATGAGAGCCAGAACGCTTGCAACGTTTCTCCGGCCCGCGCACCCAATGCAATCACCGTCGGCTCAACGACGACGAGCGATGCGCGCTCATCATTCTCAAACTTCGGTACGTGCGTCGACATCTTCGCTCCAGGGAGCAGCATCACTTCCACCTGGCGGACCAGCGACACCGCAACGAACACGATCTCCGGTACGTCGATGGCGTCACCGCACGTTGCAGGCGTAGCCGCGTTGTTCCTGGAGACAAACCCGACGGCCTCGCCCGCAACGGTAACAGCCGCCATCATCAACAACTCGACTCCGAACAAGGTCACAGGTGCGGGAACAGGTTCGCCTAACCGTTTGCTCTTTTCGCTATTGAGCGGAGGCCCAACTCCAACTCCGACCCCAACGCCAACACCAACTCCGACACCAGCTCCCGGCGCAGAATTGTTACTCAACCGCGGCTTCGAGTCCGGCAGTGCTAACTGGACGGCAACAGCCGGCGTAATCAACAATTCAACACAACAAACGCCACGCACGGGATCGTTTTACGCTTGGCTGAATGGCTATGGCGTGACGCACACCGATACGCTGTTCCAGCAAATTACCGTTCCATCGACGGCCAATTCAGTAACACTGAGTTTCTGGCTTAAGATATCGTCTGCCGAGACAACTACTACAACGGTCTTTGATCGGTTGCAGGTACAAGTGAGAAACTCCAGCAACACGGTGCTGACAACTCTGGCCACTTTTTCAAATTTGAACGAAACGTCCGGCTACACCTTCAGGACGTTCGACCTCACCGCGTTTAGAGGGCAGACAATTCGCATCTACTTCCTGGGAACAGAGGATTCGTCTCTCGCAACTTCGTTTGTGATAGACGATACTTCCTGCACCACGCAGTAACGATTGTTTGTCTACGTCTGTGTCTCTGTGCTTCCGGGACGGGCATAGAGACACAGACTTTACGCCCTGCGATGTTCTGAACTATTCTCCGGCGAATGCTGGAACTCAGTATCGCCGAAGCTTCGGAATTGCTGCGCCGGAAAGAGATCTCGCCCGTGGATCTCACCAACGCCTGCCTTGCTCGCATCGAGCAACTCAACCCAACACTTAATGCATTCATCACCGTCATGCACGACAGCGCTCTGGCCGAGGCGCACGCTGCGGAGACTGAAATCCGCACCGGTGGCTGGCGTGGTCCATTGCACGGCATTCCCATCGGGCTCAAAGATCTGATCGATACGGCAGGGACAAAGACGACTTGCGGCAGCGCTCTGTTTGCAGAACGTGTTCCAACCGAAGACGCCGAAGTCGTGCGACGCGTGAAAGCCGCAGGCGCGGTACTGATCGGCAAACAAAACATGCAGGAGTTTGCGTGGGGCGGCACGTCCGCGTCGTCGTATTACGGCCCCGTCCGCAATCCGTGGGACGTTGAGCGAATCGCGGGTGGTTCTTCCGGCGGATCTGCCACGGCTGTTGCGGCGGGAATGTGCTTCGGAGCGATCGGGACTGACACTGGCGGTTCGGTGCGTGAGCCGGCTTCGTTCTGCGGATTAGTGGGTCTCAAGCCGACGTTTGGCCGCGTGAGTCTGCGCGGAGTGTTCCCGCTATCGAAATCGTTGGACCATGTTGGACCACTGTGTCGCACGGTGACCGATACGGCGCTGATGCTTCGGGTCATCGCAGACTATGACGAACTTATTCCGACGCTCGAAACCAAACCACGGATTGGTATTGCGCGACGGCCGTTTTTTGACGACGTGGATCCGGAGATCGAGATCGCTTTCGATGACGCTTTGAAAGAGATCCGTGTTCTGTCGTCGGAAATCAAGAAGATTGATCTGCCGCCGACGCCGGCTGCCGTGCAGGGACCGGAAGTTTACGCGCTACATGCAAAGGACTTCGCCGCAACGCCGGAGAAGTATGGACGCTGGATGCAGGAACGCTTGAAACAGGCGGCAGCAGTGGATATGGCGGCTTACGTTGAAGCGCGACAGGAGCTCGAACAGGTGAGGCGTGTAATCGACGACGTCTTCGCGGAAGTCGACTTCGTGCTTACGCCAACGACGCCAGTGCCGCCGATCACGATTCAGCAGGCTCTCAACATGTCGCCTGATCCTGCAGGTGAGTTATGGTTGAGAAATACGCGTCCGTTCAATGCGTATGGGGTGCCGACGATCTCTGTCCCGTGTGGCTTTACGGCCTCGGGTCTGCCGATCGGGTTACAAATAGCCGGTGCAAGTTTTCGTGAAGCAAGCCTCTTATCGTTTGCTCACGCCTATGAGCAATCGACCCAGTGGCACAAACGCACTCCCACTGTGTCTTAGCGTGCAGAGATGTCGTATGCGGCCATCTCCGTTGCGTTGCGCACCAGCAACCGTCCATCCGCGATTGCGGGATAGTTCCACGTCCTGCCTTGGAGCGCCGCGAAGCGCGCTACTTCGGTGTACTTATCGGGCGTCGCTTTGATCAGGGCCACCTCGCCGGTGTCGCCGTTCGTCACAATCAAGTGACCGCTTGCGAGTATCAGTTGACCGTAAGCGAAGCGACCTTCTTTCCACTTGCGCTCGCCCGTATTCACGTCGAGACACACGAGAATTCCTTCGTCGAGCCCGTAAACGTAACCGTTATGAAGAACCGAGCTGTTGAACTTGTTCTTCATATTGGTATTTTCCCAGATCGTCGCCGGCGTGAACGTGTTGCCGTTCGCCTTCAACTCGACCAGCGCCGCACCCTTGCCGTAGCCTGATGAAATAAAAAAGCGATTTCGATCGACAACGACGGGCTGCGACGCATTGATACCCATGTCGGTGTCCCACGGATAACTCCACAGTAACGATCCGTTCTCGGGAGTGAGACCAACCACGCGCAATGAGCTGACTACGACGATCTGACGACGGCCACCCAATTCCACGAGCATGGGAGAAACGTACGCCTGACGATCGTCGAGCGCTCTCCAAACCGGCGCGCCGGTCGTCTTGTTGTAAGCGACTACCGATTTACCGCCGCCTCCACCCGGAAGGACGATCACTTTGTCGTCGACGATTAGTGGCGACGCCGATTGCGCCCATTGCAGATTTGAACCCTGGTTCTCGCTAAGAATGTTCCTGCCCCAGATGACGGCGCCCGTATTCGCATCGAGACACTTCAACTCGCCAGTGGCGCCGAGCGCGTAGATGCGGCCCTGGTCCCACGTCGGAGTTGATCTTGGACCATCGCCGGTGCTGTCCGTGAATTCGGCGCTCCATCCCTGCGTCCACAGTTCGCGACCGGTCGCGACATCGTAAGCCGAGACGACTTCCTGTCGACGACGTTGCTCGATCGTGTAGGCCTTTCCGTCAGCGATGGCGAACGACGCGTAGCCGATACCGATTGGTTGTTTCCACAGCTGTGGCGGACCATTGGCGGGCCATGAAGTTGAGACAGGTTGGTCGTACTTGCCGTCTCGCCGGGGTCCTCGATAGTTGGTCCAGTAGTTTCGTGAAGGCGCGGCTGGGGTGGTTCCACCTGCTGCAGGCGAGGCTGAGGCGCTCGGTTGCGCAACCGGACTCGCGGTGGCGACCGCTGCGGCCGGCAGCGGATTGGTGGCCTGCTCCTGGCGATGTGCTTCAAGCCGGTCGTATTGCGCCTCGTTCTCCCGCATCCGGCTCAAATAGTCGAACGCATAGAGATATCCGATAACGATTAACACAACCGCGAGACTGGCGATGATTTTCCTTTTTACCGGTGCGGAATTGAGCCAGATCAGCACCAATCCGACGGGCGGCAGCATGATGGCGGCGATGATTGCGATGGTGGTCGACTTGTACCAGGGCGCAGACTTCTCTTGCTCAAACATAAAGACAAGCTCCCTTTCAATCGTTCCTGACTATTGGACGTTCGGCCTAACGAATTATTAACGCCATAGGATTATTATCGTTAGACGCCGGCCTGACAAGATTGTTTCCGCTGTTTATTTGTTTCCAAGGTCTCCCGCAAAGGCGCAGAGGCGCAAAGAAAAGACAAGCAAGATGCTGCTTGAGTTCCAAGACTTTCCTTTGCGTCTTTGCGGCTTTGCGGGAAACCTATTTCCCGATGCAATAGAGATTGCGCTCGCCGCGGATGAAGATTTTGCCGCCCGAGATGGCAGGTGAGGCAAAGACGGGCTCGCCGACTGAATTAGTAGCGACTAGTTCGTGTTTCGGGCCCGCTGTGATTAGAAAGCTGTCGCCGTCCTGGCTGGTTATCAGGATTTTTCCGTCAAATGCCACCGGAGACGCGAAGAATATCGACGGCGCGGGTAGCCGGCCGCCTTCGTACTTCAACTGGCCGGTCTTCGCGTCGAGTGCCGTCATCGTTCCACTGTCAGTAATCAGATAAATGCTTCCGTCATACAAAACTCCGGATGCGACGTACGCGGTACCTTTGTCGTGGCGCCAAAGAATCCGACCAGCGCTTTCCCCAAGCCGGACGGCATAGCCACGCTTGTCGTGACTTCCGGCATAGAGAAAAACCAGGTCGTCAGCAACAAGCGGCGTTGGAATCGCGTGGCTCGTTAATCCTTCAGTCTGCCAAAGCTCCTTGCCGGTTGCGGGATCGTAAGACGTGACACTCTCAGCACCACTCGCGATCAACTCGACCCGCTTCGATCCACGAACCAGAACAGGGGTAGACCACGACGAGCGGTTCTTTCGCCCGGTCTTCCAGGCTTGCTTGCCGGTCATTCGATCAAACGCGATGATGTACGAGCCGTCACCCATCTCGGTGTCAACCTGGAGTATCACGAAGTTTTCAAAGATGATAGGCGAAGTTCCTTCGCCATAGCCCATCTTCGCAACCCCACCCAACGTCGCTTTCCAGACCTGGTTCCCTTCGAAGTCGTAACAGTAAAGCCCTTCCGATCCGAAGTATGCGTAAACATAGCGACCATCAGTCGTGGGAGTCGACGACGCATAGGAATTGGTTTTCTGTCGATCGTCGTGAACGCGTCCTTCGTAAACCGTCCGCTCCCACACGATCTTCCCGGTTTCGACCTCAATCGAGATCAACTTCAACGCGTGACTGCGTTCGGCACCGACCGTGTCAGGAAACTTAACAACTTGATTATTGATGACGTGCTTGACGGCGGAAGCGCCGGGGATCACCGCGCCTTCAAGGGCGGTCGTGAGGAAGACTCTGTTACCCCAGACAATCGGCGACGAATGCCCGCGTCCGGGAATCGCCGCTTTCCATTTGATGTTTTTTGTGGGACTCCACTCGCGCGGAAGGTTCTTCTCGTCAGAGACACCCTGGCCGCGTGGTCCACGCCACTGCGGCCAGTTGTCTACAAGAGTTAAAGCACAAACGATGAGGACCAGAGCAACCACAGACTCACCGATTAGTACCGCTTAACCGCCGATTGCGTAAAGGTTCTTTTCTCCCCGAATGTAGATCCGTCCATCAGCCATCGCCGGCGACGCATAAACCGGCTCGCCAACAGAGTTGGTGCCGATGATCTCATGTTTTGGACCAGCTTTCACGATGAACGTATCGCCATCTTCGCTCGTCATCAGGATCTTGCCATCAAACGCAACCGGCGACGCGGTAAATGTTGCCGGAATCGGAATGCGGCCACCTTCATACTTGACCTCGCCGGTCTTCGCGTCGATGCACGTGAGAATTCCGCGGTCGGTCGTCAGATAAAGATAGTCGCCATACAGAATGGGCGAGGGCACATACGCGGTGCCTTTGGCGTACTTCCACGGCACGTTCGGAGTGCCAGTCAGATCGCCGCTCTGCCCGAGACGAATCGCCATCGCGATCTTCGCCGGATAACCCGCCACGAGGTACACAAACTCGCTATTGGCCACCGGCGAAGGAATCGCATTACTCTCCACGCCTTTGTGCGTCCACAGTTCTTTACCGGTCGCGGGATCGTACGAGACGATCGACTCGGTGCCACTCGCGATCAGCTCCGCACGCTTCGCTGTCTTGACCAGCAACGGTGTGGACCAGCTCACCTGGATCTTTCGCGGCGTTCTCCAAACTTCCTTACCCGTCTTCTTATCAAGCCCCACCATGAACGACGCCGTGCCATTCTCTTCATCACACTGCACGATCACGAGGTTCTCGAAAACAATCGGCGACGTACCGGTGCCCATGCCGACCGTACCCATTTTTCCAAGGTCAGCTTTCCACGCGAGCTTGCCATTGAAGTCGTATGCGTAGAGTCCTTCACTGCCGAAGAACGCAAATACGAGTTTGCCGTCCGTTGCGGGTGTCGAAGCGGCGTACGAACTCTTGCGATGACGATCGTCGTACGGAGTTCCTTCAAACGCCGCTGTTTGCCAAAGAATCTTGCCGGTGTCGCGATTGACCGCGATTACTTTAAACGTGTGTTTCTTATTGGCGCCAATGCTGTCAGGATGGACAAATTCCTTATCGCCCATCATGTGCTTCGGAGCTTTCGCTCCCGGCACCACGTCGCCTTCGATTGCGGTCGTCACAAAGATCTTGTTGTCCCAAACGATTGGCGACGAATGGCCGCGACCCTCAATCGGAGTTTTCCACTTGATGTTCTTGTTAGTACTCCACTCGGCGGGCAAGTTTTTCTCAGTGGAGATACCTGATCCATCCGGACCGCGCCATTGCGGCCAGTTACCGGCGGCTGACGACGCAGTCGTCGCGATTCCCAACGCGACTTCCAATAAGAGGGCAGCGATAAGAGCAAGACTGATTCGACGTGTTAATTTCACAGCGTTTTTCCTTTGTAGTTATTGTTTCTTCGAAACGGGCGCATCGCCAAAAGCAAACAGATGAGAGACGGTGCGAACGATCACGAGTCCGTCGGAGATCGCGGGCGTCGCCATCATCGTCTCACCGACTGGATTCTTCGCCAGCAATTCGTACTTCGGTCCGGCCTTCACGACGAAAACGTCTCCGTCTTCGCTCGAGAGGTAAATCTTTCCATCGGACGCAACAGGAGACGCGGTAAATGCGCCGCCCGTGCCGCCGAGTCGCTCTTGGTAAATCCGCTCACCTGTCTTCGCATTGTAAGCAGTCAATACACCCTGGTTCGAACAGGTATACAGCAGATCGCCATAGACGATCGGCGTCGGCATGTACGGACCGCCCCGCTCCTTGGTCCACGCGATGAACGCACTCGAGGTTTGTTTCTCCTTCAGAGTCAAATCACCGCTGGCTCCCGGTTTTATGGCATAAATCGGCTGTATCGGCCGGTAACCGCTGGTAACAAAGATCAGATCGTGCGCCGCAAACGGCGTCGGGGTTGCTATCTCAGACATCGGCCCGAGTGTCCACAGCTCTTTACCAGTCATAGGATCGTAGCCGCGTATTGCTTTTGCTCCGGCAGTGACGAGTTCCGCGCGCGTCGTGCCTTCGTAAACGGTCGGCGAGCTCCAGCCAGGAAGCTCGCCCTGTCGTGGCGTCTTCCACACGAGTTTGCCGTTCTTGATGTCGTAAGCGGCAACGAACGAATCCTTCTGAATGTCAGCCTGAATGATTACCAGGTTCTTGTAAATGATCGGCGAGCTGCCGTATTCCCACTGGTAATCTACGTCGTAAAACCAGCCAGCATCGAGCACGCCAACATCCTGTTTCCATAACAGCTTGCCGTTCAGGTCATACGCATAAAGACCTTCCGACCCGAACAGCGCGATCAAATACTTGCCGTCCGTAACGGGCGTCGCAGCTGCGTGTGACGACTTCGGATGCCGCTTGACCTTCGGAATTCCTTCCCAAGCGACTTTCTCCCAAAGAACCGTGCCTTTTTGTTTGTCGAGTGCGTAAACCTTGTACGTGTGTTTCGGATCATCTTTTACCGGCGCGACGTCACCGTAGAGCCCGAATTTCGTTTCGTCTTTACCGGTGCTGACAGCGGTGGTGACGAATACCTTGTTTCCCCAAACGACTGGACTCGAGTGGGCCAGACCGGGGATCGCGGTCTTCCAACGCACGTTGGTTTGTGACGACGCGTCCCACTTGACGGGCTGCGGCGAACCTTCTGAGACTCCGGTCGCACCTTGACCACGAAATTGCGGCCAATTCTGTTCGGATTTCTGCGCCGGGACAGTGCTGAACATGAAAGCTAAGAGAATGATCGATACGGTTAGTCGTTTCATTTCGTTAGAACCTCGTGACGATCGGAAGTTACGGGCGGAAGAGTACGTGCCGTGGTTACGGCTTGGCTTCGACGACGCGTTTCATTTGCGTCGTGTTAGGTCCCTGTTTGAAGGCGAGACCGGTAACATTTTCGCCCTCTACGTTAAATGTGACCGTAATCCCTTCAAACTGAACCGGCCGGAAGTTGGTCTTATCGATTGCCATCATCGGGATTGTTTGGCCTTGCGTGACAACGAACAACTTACCCTCCGTGACGTTTACAGTAAATTCCGGACCGGGATCGGCCTTGTACTTGCCGGCGTAAGACTGCAACGTGGCGGCGTCGATCTCAGGCGGAGGAGCCGCTCCTGCTTTTTTCAACATCTCCGCGATAGCGGCGGTCTTCGCGTCACCCGAAGCGGCCACCAGTGCAGCCGTTAATGTCTGTGGTTTGGCGCCACCCTTGTCGAGTGCAACTTTCACGAGGGCTTCGTTACCTGAGCGCACGCCAGACATCAGAACGTCGTCGACGCTACCGGCATTCTTTGCGATCAGCAAACGCACCACCTCAACGTGACCACCATCGATCGCCCAGGTCATTGCCGTTGCCTTGTAGAACGTATCCTGGACCGTCACGTCGGCGCCGCGATCAAGCAGCACTTTAACGACAGCCGCATGCCCTCGCTCGGCGGCTTTGAACAAAGCGGTCTGGCCGTAACGAAACTTTGCGTTGACGTCAGCACCCTTGTCCAGCAATGCCGTGACAGCAGCAGCGTCGCCCTTGCGCACTGCCTCGAACATTTGATCGTTTAGTGCCTGCTTATCTTGGGTAAACAGCAGCGCGAGCAGCGACAAGAGGAAGAACTTGTGGGCTAACATCGTCTTAGTCCTCGAACTTGTTGGAGTGCGAAAAATCCATGAGCGGTATCACGGATTAACGGATCAGTCGGAACCTGTTAGAATTCACAGAAAAATTGTAACGCAGCAACGTGAGCTTACGTATTCTACATCTTCAAGGTTGCAAAGCGGAACATCGTTATTTAAATCGGACGAGCCTCCAAAATGACTAAGCTAATCTTCATTATTTTGAACATTTGTCTCGCGTTCACGCTCGCCGCGGCCGGCGATTGGGCTGAATGGCGAGGCCCGGCACGCGACGGCATCTCGAACGAGAAGAACCTTCCGGTGAAGTGGTCGCCAACCGGCGGCAATCTTGCCTGGAAAGCTCCCTACGGCGGACGTTCGGCGCCAATCGTTCTGGGCGATCGGATCTACATACAAAACTCCGTCGGACAAGGCGAGATGTTGCAGGAACGCGTGGTGTGCCTTAACGCCGATACAGGCAAACTCCTTTGGGAACATCGTTTCAATATCTACCTCAGCGACGTTCCTCCCCATCGAGTCGGCTGGGCATCACCGGTGGGCGACCCGACGACGGGAAACATTTACGTGTTTGGCGTCGGCGGTAACCTGATTTCGCTGAATCGGGAAGGCAAGGTCCTTTGGGAAAGATCGCTTGGCGAAGATTTTGGCTTACTGACCACGCACGGCGGACGCACTGTGTCGCCGATCATCGATGGTGATCTCGTGATCGTCAGCGGCGTGGTGTTCATGTGGGGAACACATGGTCGCGGCGGTCATCGTTTTATGGCCTTCGACAAGAAGACAGGCCAGACGACTTGGGTAAGCTCACCGGGCATGCGGCCCTATGACACAACGTACGCACCTCCAATCATCGTAAATGTTAACGGAACGCGCCTGCTTATCCAGGGAGCAAGCGACGGGCTGATCCATGCGATCAAGCCGCAGACCGGCGAGCCGGTCTGGAGATACGAGATCAGCAAACGCGGTCTCAACACCGGAGTCGTGGTGCACGGCACGACCGCGATTCTGACGCACAGCGAAGAGAACCTTGATTCCAGCGAGATGGGCCGTATGGTCGCCGTCGATGCGACCGCGAAAGGCGACATGAAACCGGAACAGGTCAAGTGGACCAACAAAGGTTGGCAGGGCGGCTTCTCGTCACCCGTCATCGACGGCGACAGGCTATATCAGATCGACAACGGAGCTAACCTCGCAGCGTTCGACGTGAATACCGGCAAGCAGCTCTGGTTACAAAATCTGGGAACGATTCAGAGGGCATCACCGGTTTTGGCCGATGGGAAGTTGTATGTCGGCACTGAGAACGGAAAGTTTTTCATTCTGAAACCTTCAGCGACTGGATGCGAGATACTTGACGAGGACCAGCTCGGCACTGTCGCCCAGCCCGAAAAGATCATAGGTTCCGTGGCCATCTCGAATGGACGCGTGTTCGTCGTCAGTGAAGAAGGAACCTACGCCATCGGTAAAAAGTCGACGAGCAGCAACTCCGCGCCGAGTGCGTCGGTTGCAGTTGGCTCAAGCGTGAGTTCGAATCCCGTCACTCACGTGCAGGTCGTGCCGACGGAGTTGATTTTGAAACCGGGCGACAAAGTAAATTTCCGCGCTCGGCTGTTCGACGCGCAGGGTAACTTCATTCGCGAAGAAGCTGCGGCAACGTGGTCATTGGACCAACTAAAAGGTACGGTGACAAACGGCCAACTCACCGTTGCGGGTGATGCAGTTAATCAGGCGGGTTGGGTCAAAGCCACGGTGGACGGAGTTGCAGGCACAGCGAATGTTCGCGTGTTTCCGCCGTTCCCGTGGAGTGAAACGTTCGATTCAGTTGCCGTTGACGCCGCGCCTGCCTCGTGGGTCAGCATGACCATGAAATTCGGCGTGAAAGATCAGAACGGCAACAAGGTCCTTGCGAAGTTGACGACAGGCTCATCGTTGCTCACGCGCTCGCGCGCTTACATTGGACCTTCCGACTTGTCGAACTACACAGTCGAAGCCGACGTGATGGCGACGACGAGGCGACGACAAACCGGTGACGCCGGTATCATTGCCCAACGTTACGTGTTAACTCTGTACGGCAACATTCAAACGTTGCAGCTCGAGCCATGGCAACCGGAAACAGCGCGCAGTAAAACCATACCGTACGCGTGGAAACCCGATGCGTGGTACCGGTTAAAACTACAGGTGGAAAACTTGCCCGACGGCAAAACGCGCGCGCGTGGCAAGGCGTGGCCGGTTGGTGAAGCCGAACCGGCTGCATGGATGATTGAACGTATTGACCCGATCCCGAACCGCCAGGGTGCTCCCGGAATCTTCGGAAACGGTCTGGCTGAACTCTACTTCGACAATGTAAAGGTGTACGCGAACAAATGAGAGTTAAAAATCTGTTCTTGCTGATCGTTCCGATTCTTTTCGCCGGCATTTATCTTCTGGCGCCCACAACTTCTGCTTCGGATCCGGGATCGGGCGATTGGCCCATGTGGGGCGGCACTCCGGATCGCAACATGGTCTCGAGCATGAAAGGACTGCCCACAAGCTGGGACGTCAAAGCGAAGAAGAACGTCAAGTGGGTGGCTACGCTCGGTTCGCAAACGTATGGCAACGTCGTGGTCGCGGGCGGCATGGTCTTCGTCGGCACGAATAACGAAGGACTGCGCGACGCAAAGATCACCGGCGACAAGGGTGTTTTGATGGCATTTCGCGAATCTGACGGCGCATTCATGTGGCAGATGGTCCATGACAAACTGGCCGCGGGACGCGTCAACGACTGGCCTTATCAGGGCGTTGCGTCTTCGCCATACGTCGAAGGCGATCGCGTCTATTACGTGTCGAATCGAGCCGAGCTGGTGTGCCTCGACACACAGGGTTTTCGCGACAAAGAGAACGATGGACCAGTCACCGATGAAACGCTCAAGGGCGAGTTCAACGGCGACGTCGTTTGGAAGTATGACATGATCGAGGAAGTCGGCGCGTTGCCGCATAACCTCGCGAATTCGTCGCCTGTCTCGCATGGCGATCTAATCTTCGTCAGCACGTCAAACGGTCAGGACGAAAGTCACGTGAACGTTCCGTCGCCGAAGTCGCCGGCAATCATCGCCGTCAGCAAGAAGACGGGCAAGCTCGTTTGGGAAGACAATTCGGTCCATGATCGCATTCTGCACGGACAATGGGCGTCGCCAACCGTGGGAACCATCGGTGGCGTGGTCCAGGTTGTTCACGGCCAGGGCGATGGGTGGATCCGCGGCTACGAAGCGGCGACCGGAAAGAAGTTGTGGGAGTTCGACACCAATCCAAAGGACTCGGTTTGGCCGAAGACGCGCAACGAAGTGATCAGTACCGCAGTAATCTACGAGGATAAGGTTTACATTTCGAACGGACAGGATCCGGAGCACGGCGAGGGTGTCGGTCACATGTACTGCATCGACGCGACCAAACGCGGCGACATTACGAAGACGGGCATGGTCTGGCACTACGACAAGATTCGGCGCTCGATCTCGACGCCCGCAATCAAGGACGGAATCTTGTATCAAGCGGATTTCAGCGGTTTCCTGCATGCAGTCGACGCGAAGACCGGCGCTCTTTATTGGAAGCACGATCTCTTTGCCGCAGTTTGGGGATCGCCGATGCTGATCGACGGCAAGATCTATCTTGGCGACGAGGACGGCGATGTGGTGATCATGCAGGAAGGAAAGATTTTGAAAGTCCTCGGCGAGATCAACATGGGCAGCTCGGTCTATTCGACGCCAGTACCGGCGAACGGAGCGCTGTACATCTCCAACCGCAATGAGCTTTACGCGTTGGCGGAAGGTGCAGGGGCGGCGAAGCCGGCAACCACGTCACGCACGAATCAATAGAATCCGTGTTAGATCTAAAGCCGTTCGACTTTCAACCCCGTACTCGGATGATTTTCGGCGCCGGAACTATCGGCCGCCTGGGCGACGTAGCCCGGGAGCTGGGGTTTCGGCGCGTCTTGCTTGTGGCTGATCACGGCATGGTTGCGTCAGGGCACGTTGACGAAGCGGTCGAGCCACTT
Organism: Pyrinomonadaceae bacterium; assembly: GCA_035646355.1. GTDB lineage: Bacteria > Acidobacteriota > Blastocatellia > Pyrinomonadales > Pyrinomonadaceae > PSRF01. The sequence goes on from DASRPN010000063.1 coordinate 59,706, forward strand.
CGCGCGGCGGGAATTGAAGTCGTCCGCTTTCACGATTTCGAAGTAAACCCTGATACGAGTATGGTCGATGCGGGCACCGAGTTTGCTGCGCACGAAAAGATCGATTCGATCATCGGACTCGGCGGCGGTAGTTCGATGGATTGCGCCAAGGGCATCAATTTCATTCTCACCAACGGCGGTCGCATGGAGGATTATCGCGGTTACGGCAAAGCGACAAAACCGATGTTGCCGATGATCGCGATTCCAACGACGGCCGGCACCGGAAGCGAGGCGCAAAGTTACTCGCTGATTTCCACGACGAACAGTCACATCAAAATGGCCTGTGGCGATCCGAAGGCTGCGTTTCGTGTGGCGATACTCGATCCGGCGCTGACGGTTTCGCAGCCACGCAGCATCACTGCGACCTCTGGGTTCGACGCGATCGCGCATGCGGTTGAGACGTACGTGACCACGAAACGCAATCCCGTATCGGAGATCTTCTCGCGCGAAGCGTGGCGACTGCTCGAGCCAAACTACGAGCGTGTCCTGAATCAACCGAATGATCTCGAAGCGCGCGGCGCGATGCAGCTAGGCGCGTTCTATGCAGGCGTCGCTATCGAGAACTCAATGCTTGGCGCAACGCACGCTTGCGCGAATCCGTTGACGGCTCATTATGGCACGGCGCACGGCGCCGCGATTGCGATGCTGTTGCCGTCGGTGGTGCGTTGGAACGACCGTGCTGCCGGTCAACGTTATGAATCGTTGTTCAAAGGAACTGAAGCACTCGCACGACGACTCGAGCAGCTTGCGGAAGCGGGTGGATTGCGAGTTAGTTTGGGCGCGTCAGGTGTTTCAAAGAATGACTTGCCGGCGTTGGCAGCGGAAGCTGCCGAACAATGGACCGGAACGTTTAATCCGCGACCGTTCGATCGGCAAGGGGCGATGGAGGTTTACGAGTGGGCTTACTGAATAACATTTGCCGCAAAGGCGCAAAGGCGCCGAGTGGTTTCCTTACCGATCTTTCTTTCTTTGCGTCTTTGCGCCTTGGCGGGATCTCCCTGCTTGCTGTCCTCTTAACGCTGTCTCCGGCGTTTACAGTTCAGGCGCAGGACGCACCGGCAGAGAACTGGCCGCAGTTTCGCGGTAATCACCAGTTGACGGGTGTGTCGCAATCACAAGTTCCCGCAACGTTGAAACAACTGTGGACGTACGAAGCCGGCGAATCGATCGAATCTTCCGCAGCGATTGTCGGCAGCACAGTCTTTGTGGGTTCACAGAAAGGCGAACTCGCCGCACTCAATCTCGATAACGGTTCAGTCCATTGGAAGTATTCGACGGGAAACCCAATCGGTGAATCGTCACCTGCTTACAGCGATGGCGCCGTGTTCATCGGAGATCTCGGCGGCATGCTGCACGCGGTGAACGCCCGCGACGGCAAACGATTCTGGGCCGTCAAGCTGGGCAGCGAGATAAAATCATCGCCCGTCGTTTACGGCGACCGAATTTTGATTGGTTCGTACGACGAGCATCTCTATTGCGTCTCGAATCGTGACGGTTCGGTGATCTGGAAGTTCAAGACCAACGGCCCGGTCCATTCAACGCCCGGAATCGCGAGCGGCATGGCGTTCATCGCGGGTTGCGATGAAATGTTTCGCGCGATTCGCATTTCCGACGGCAAGGAAGTATTTAGCGTGTCGTCGGGAGCGTACACCGGTGCGTCACCGGCGCTTCGTTCAGGCATGGCTTACTACGGGACGTTTGATAACGAAGTACTAGGCGTCAGTCTCGGACAGAAACAGGTCGCCTGGCGTTACGAACATCCGCAACGGAAGTTTCCCTTCTACTCGTCGGCGGCAGTTACAGCTTCGCGTGTCGTACTCGGCGGCCGCGACAAGCTGGTCCATGGCCTGACCCTGAATGGCAAAACGGCGTGGACGTTTACGACTCGTGCGCGCGTTGAGTCATCGCCGGCGATCGCCGGTGGACGCGTTTACATCGGCTCGAATGATGGTCGTTTTTATGTTCTGGCGCTGACGACTGGCGCCAAGCTGTGGGAATTCAATGCGGGCGCGCCGCTTTCCGCCTCACCGGCAATCGCGAATGGAAAGATTGTGATTGGATCCCAGGACGGCCGGCTGTACTGCTTTGGTTAGCCACAAAAAGGCACAAAAGGCACAAAATCTTTTAGGAATAATCTTGTGACTTTTGTGCCTTTTTGACGGCTATTTCACAACCGCAATTGCCTCGATCTCAATTCGCGCAGCACGTGGCAAAGCTGCAACTTGCACTGTCGTCCGTGCCGGCGGATCGCCTTTGAACTTCGCACGATACAACTCGTTCATTTTGTTGTAATCGTTCATGTCGGCGAGAAACACGGTCGCCTTGACCATGAGGTCGGTGTTACTTCCCGACGCTTCAAGCACGGCGGCTAAGTTCTTAAAGACCTGCTCAAACTGAGCCTCAAACCCTTCGGGCAATTGTCCTGTTTTCGAATCGATTCCGATTTGTCCTGAAGTGAAAACCAGATCACCGACGATTATCGCTGGAGTGTAAATGCCGTTTGGAGGTCCAGTTTTAACTGGGCGACGTTTCGACGTTTGCCCATCGACGACAGCACACATGCACGCAACAGCAACTAGAGTGAGCATCAATTTCTTGATCATTTGTGACCTCCAAAGTATTTCGCAATTGTGCTCTGCGCCGGCTTCTTCGTAGCCAGCGAAACGAAAATCATCAGCAACGCCGAGACCAGTACCATCGGCACCACCGGCATGAACTTGAAGATGCTCGTGCCGCCCGGGGTTCGCGCCAGGACTTCAGTTCCACCCAGCGACCAGAAGATTGTCGGTGGTCCAGGCGCGGGCGCCGGTACAACCGCTTGAAATATTGCAACTGCAACTACCGCCGCCGCCGTCCAAACAGTTACCGCCAACGCACCCCACTTCGTACTACCTCTCCAGAACAACGCGCCGATCAAAAGCGGCGACAACGAAGCAAAACCAGAGAAAGCATACTGAATCGCCAGCTCGAAGATCGTCTCCGGCGCCTGCAAGGCGACAACGTAGGCGAATAGTGTTATCAGGATTATGAAAATGCGCCCGGTCTGCACCTGCACTGCTTCCCCGAAGCGCGACTTGCCCCCGTAGAAAGCGAAGACGTCCTCCGTGAACATAGTCGATAGCGCGAGAATTTGTGAGTCGCTGGCCATCACTGCTGCCATGATGCCCGCGCCGAGCAAACCTGCGAGCCAGAGCGGCGCATACCGATGCAGCAGCAACATGATCACGTCGTCGCCTGCTGACTTCTCGCGCAACTCATCACGCTGTTCGGGCTCCATGGTGCGTCCCTGCGTCGCAAGCACTCGTCGCGCTTCCTGCCGCTCGCGAATCTGGGGAATGTCTGTCACGCGATTCGCCATCACGCCGAGAAACACGCACGGCAACCAGATCGCCATGATGCAGATCGGATAAAAGATCACTGTTTTCCGGAACTGCGAGATCTTTCGCGCAGTGAGGCAGAAGATCAGGATGTGTGGGAACGCGATGGCCGACAGAGGAATGAACGTGTAACTGAAGAAGTAGTACGGCGAGATCCGTTCGCGCGTAAGCAACGATGACAGAGGTGACGCTTGCATGGCCTGCGCGGCGCTACGGAAACCTCCCATGCCGACGCCGATCACGATCAACGCGATCGCGCCGAAGCACAAGAACAGTATCGTCTGAAACGTGTTGACCCACGCAGTGCCGCGCATGCCGCCAAAGAACACGTAACTCATCACGACCATCGCAACGATTGCCCCGCCAAACCAGAACGGCACGAGTCCGCCGCTGATTGTGTAGAGCGTTGTGCCGCCGCCCATGATGCCGATGATGATGTACGGCACGAGCATCGCCGCCTGCACGGCGAAAATCACTGTGCCGATGTGCGTACACTCCCAGCGGTCGCGAAACATCTGCACCGGCGTCATGAAGCCGTACTTCTTTCCGAGCGCCCAAACACGCGTGCCGATCAAAAAGATCGTCAACGGGATCACGAGACCTGACGACGACGCCATCAAGCCAAACGTCACGATGCCATTACTGAAGGCGTGGCCCGACGATCCGAGGATCGCGAACGCCGTCATGTTCGTGCCGAAAAGTGAAAACAGAAATACGAATGGACCAAGCGAACGGCTGGCGAGAAAGTAGTCTTCAGCTTCCTCTTTGCCTCTCGCACGACGAAAGGCAAAGATACCTATGTAAAGAACAGCAGCGAGATAAAGAAAAACGACTATCGCGGGAATCAAGAGGTTCGGCCCTCCTCGCGCTCTGCTTGTTCGACCTCACGTTCAAGGTGCGACGGCCAGGCAAAAGTCACGAGCAGCCACATCAACAAGGCTGCGGCCACGGCAAAGCATGCGTGATAAAAAAGACCGATGGGGAAGAAACCGAAAACGAGATATGAAGAGCGCCAGAACCAAATGTCCTGGTGCAAGATGTAGAGTGCAGCGACAGCAACGACGAGCAGGATTCGTTTCATTCTGCGGTGGTCGCTGACCCTAACACAGACTAGACGGATCAATCAAGATCCGTGTAGTCCCGGAGTAGTGCCCGGTTTGTATTTTCTGTGCAACTCTGTGTCTCCGTGGTTAATTGCTACTGGAGGAATCACCACAGAGACACAGAGGACGCAGAGTTTACTTTGCCGCCACAGCTTCGATAACGCTGTAAGCTGATTTGGTTGGAACTATGCGCGTCATACGAAATCCGGCGCGTTCAAACAATTCTTCGTACTCGGCGGCAGTGCGTTCTTTTCCGCCGGGTGAAACGAGCATCTCGATATCCATCAACTTGCCGAAGTCCTGTGCGTTGCCCTCGGCAATGACCGACTCGACGAGCAGCACGCGTCCGTCCGGATTCATCGCCTGCTTGATGTTTCGCAGGATCGTCAACGCGCGTTCGTCGTCCCAGTCGTGAATGATGTGCTTCATGATGTAAGCGTCGCCCCCCGCAGGGACGCTCACAAAGAAGTCGCCGGAAACAAATTCAACTCGATCGGCCGCGTTGGTCTTCGCGACGTTCTCACGCGCGCCCTCGATCACGTGCGGCAGATCAAACAAAACACCACTGAGAGAAGGATTAGCCTCGAGGATCTCGGTCAACAACCGCCCGTGCCCGCCGGCGATATCGATCAGCGTGTTGATGCCGCTAAAGTCATAAGCCTCAATCACGGCTTTAGTCGCGAGCGCAGACAAGCTGGTCATCGCGCGATTAAAGATCTCAAGCTCTTCAGGTTTGTCTTTGAAGTAACCAAACACGTCTTTGCCGTGCATCTCCGCCCACGCGGCCTTGCCGGTGCGAACGCTGTACAAGGTCTTGCCCCACACCTGCCAGTGCCAATCTTCACCCATGAAGATCATGATGTCGCGTAGTGAGTTGGGCACGTTTGAGCGCAACGTTTGCGCGTTTGCATTCAACGCAAAAACTCGGTTTTCCTGTTCAGTAAAAACACCCAACGACGCCGCCGCGCGCAGGACGCGATAAAGCGATGGCGCATGTGTATCAGTCGCGGTTGCCAGTTCTTCGACTGATTTAGGGCCATCGGCGAGCAGATCGGCAATGCCGAGCTTCGCCGGTACATATAAGACTTGGGAACCCAAACAGCCAAGCATGATTTGGGTAACGATGGCTTCGGGAGGGGCGCTCGCTGGACTCTGCAAAGACTGTTGCGCCTTACCAGTCTCCGAGTTCTGGTCTTCTAATTCTGAAAACGCTGTCGACATTTTTTCCCCTTATGATGAATGTGTAGTGCTTCCCCATTCATTAACGCGTAACGCGACGCCAAAAGAGGTCATTAATTGTTGGCCGTAGAATTAGCGGCAGCGGTCGAAGTTTTTGTGCGAAATGAACGCGATTCGACGTGATGTCGCTTGATCATGCGATCGAGTGTCTTTCGATCGACGCCGAGGACACGCGCGGCAGCTTGCTTGTTGCCACGCGTGTGCTCCAATACTCTGGCCACGTATCGCCCCTCGATCTCCGACAACGGTACCCAATCTTCAACCTCCGGTTGATCTGTCCCGTCGCTAGCCACGATCTCCGATAACCTGCCCGAGTGTTGACGCACCCGCTGCGGTAGATCTTTTACGCGAACAGTGCCGTCGCTTAGTCCCGCTGCTCGCACTACGGCGTTTTCCAATTCACGAATGTTGCCGGGCCAGTTGTAACGAACTATCAGTTTCAACGCTTCAGGACTGAACTTCACAGCCGCGCTCAGCGAATAAATCCGATTGGCAAAACTTTGCGCCAACGGCGGAATGTCCTCGCGTCTCTCGCGTAACGGCGGCAACGTGATCGACACCGGATTCAAGCGATAGAACAGATCGGTGCGGAATCTTCCTGCTGCAACCTCTCGTTCAAGATCACGATTGGTCGCCGCGATCACGCGCAACTCAACGTTTTGCAACTCTCCCACGAGCTTAGCCTGGAGCGACGAACTCATTTCTGTTATCTCGTCGAAAAAAACTGTACCGCCGCCCGCTGGTTCCCATGGATTTACATCTAGTGCCTCTGAAATCGTCGCGCACTTGACGACGATAAAAGGACGTTCGGCACGCGCGCTTCGCAGATGAATCGCGGCGCCAACCAATTCTTTTCCGGTCCCGTACTCGCCAGTAAGAAGCACCGGGAGATTTGTGTCCGATACGCGCGTAACGTGTTTCATCACTTCTAGAAACGCGTGGCTGCGTCCTGCCAGCTCGATATCTGAATAGTAAGCAGGCGTGCGCCGCACGGATGAAATTTTCCGTGCACCTTCCAACTGCTCTCGCAACATCTGCGAAAGCAATTGCAACTCAGTGCGAAACGGCTTCACCAGATAGTCGTACGCACCAAACGCCCTCGCATCGACTACACCGCCGGCATGATTGCTTACTAACACCACTTTCGTGTCTGGTAAATTTTTTTTGAAGGTGCGGAGAATGCTGTATCCGTTTGCACCTGCCAACTTGACGTCGCAAAAGATGATAGACGGCGCTTCGTTGAGCCGTTCCGATGCATCTTCCATCGACGGCGACTGCGACACGGTCCAACCGTCAGAGCGCAGGACTTCAGCTACAAAAGCGCGGACGGATTGTTCATCGTCGATCACGAGAGCGCGAAAGGATCCCTCTGCTGGTGAGTTGGTCATTCGTTTGAACTCCTCCCACTGAATTCGTTAACGAGGCTTCTCCCGGCTTGAGGTTCGGGGATGGGGCGAAATGTCAGAGCTGTAAGAACCACATTTGCAGATAAGGGGACGACGACCTCGCCCTGGCCGGCGTCCCCTATCCACGCGCGAGGACTCTTCCTGCTTAGACCATTGCGCGCGTCTCTTAGAAATTAATAAACCAACACGTCGGATCAGTGTTTAAGCGCTCTGTTGAGTGTGCGCAATTAGGAGATTCCTGAAGACAACTCAGATAATCCCTGAGTGGGTTGTAATGCGGAAAAAATTTAACTACTTCGCACTCAAAAACAGTAGCGAACACGTCAGATAAGACTTATTCTCCACGCCTGTTTATTCGTCCTCGCAGGCTCCGAGATGACCGTATTGGCGAATTGGTCAGACTCAGGTAATTCCTGATTGTTGGATCAGGAGCTTCCTGCAATTATGCCTCTGCTAGCGAGCGCCAGATTTTCTTCTATTGCTCTTTAACTCAAAGCTGCAAGCGCTCGGCTTTTACCCCGATTAGTTGTGAGTGATTGGCCAATACGGAGCGAGACACAGCTACGAGATGAAGTCGATACGTGTGCTAATCGCCGACGACCACGCGCTGGTGCGAGCAGGAATCAGGGCGCTAGTAGAAAGAATCAAGGGCGTGGTGGTGGTTGGCGAAGCAGGTACAGGAAGCGAAGCACTCAAACTGATCGATGAACTTCAGCCTAACCTGATCCTGCTGGACATCACGATGCCGGACGGAAGTGGGTTTGACGTGCTCGAGCACGTTGCGAAGAAGTTACCTAACATTCGCGTCATCGTTTTGACAGTTCACGAGGCAGGCGAATACGCGATCAGAGCGTTGCGTGAGGGAGCTGCGGGATTTCTGCCAAAGAGTGCAGCCAGTACGGAGCTCGAACAGGCAATCCAAACTGTGATGAAGGGCGACGTTTACATCTCGCCCGAGACTTCACGCAAGACGCTGATCGAGTATGGCAAGGGAGTTTCGAAAAGAGATCTGTTGGAGACGTTGAGCCCGCGACAACGCGAGGTGCTGCAACTCATCGCGGAAGGACGGACGACGAAACAGATCGCGCAACTGCTGGATATCAGCGTTAAGACAGTTGAGACGCATCGTGCGCAACTAATGGAAAGGTTGAATATTCACGACGTCGCGGGTTTGGTTCGTTACGCAATCATCGTCGGACTTATTGAAGTTGAGTGAAGAGGAGCATTGATGCGGAATTGGTGGATGGGTTCATGTCCGGTTTAAAGAGAGAGACCACCCCACGCGCTCTAGCGCGATCGTCAGCGGCAGCCGATCGTTATCAAGTCCTCAGGACTTGTCGCAAGAACCGGGCATGAACCGATCCACTAACCGTCGCGCCTCGGGTGTTTACGCCTCAGCGAGTTCCACCGGTGTCGTAAAGTCCGCGTCGCGACGTTTCTCACACATGATCGGAAAACCACACAAATCTCTGTGCCCAGAGCGGGAGCCGAGTCGAGGGTGATCGTACCACCGACTGCGTGTGCTCTTTCTTCCATTCCCCGGCAGCCCCAATGTTGACATACCGCTGCTGGCGCGAATGCAACGCATATCGAAACCGGCACCATCGTCCCTAATCAAGAGGACCAGATCGGAAACTACACGCTCCAACCGCACCGAGATCCGTGTCGCACGTGCATGACGAACGATGTTGGTGACACCCTCCTGCATGATGCGGAAACACGCTGTCTCCAACTCCGACGAAAAGCGATCGTCTTCATCCAGTGATCCGCTGACAAACTTCGCCGGAATGCCAAGGTTTCTTGTCTGACGTTCGAGGTACCAGCGCAATGCGACGACCAGAGCCAGGTCGTCCCAGAGTAAGGGACGCAAATCAACTACAGATCTCTTATCTGATCGACTGCTTCGTCGGAACCGGCACACTTCTAGCAACACACTATTAGCCCACTACCGAATAATGCCGGCCCGCTCGATAAAATCAACGAATTTTCCGTCACAAAAACGGCGGTGTGGGTGTTTTCAGATTGAAAGAAGATTAAGTTCGCTGGGAGGTTGAGCATGTCGAAGATGATTCGCTTTGTTCTAAGTTTCGGGCTGGTCATGGGGATCTTGGGCGCGTTTTGGGTTATCACGCCGAATATGCCGCATGTGCTCGCACAAGGCACGACCACCGGCGAATGGACAGCGTCGCTCAATAAGGACAATTCCAAGGTTAATCTCAATCTCGAGCGGCGCAGTGAACGCGGCGGCCGTAATCAGATGGGACAAACGTACGAGTTTACAGATCTTCAGGGTCTTAGCCGTGAAACCGCCCAGAACGGCGGCCCGGTAAGATTCAGTCTCGTCCGCGAGGCAGGTCGAATCGACCTCGAAGGCAGTTTTCAAAACGGCAAAGGTTCCGGCACTTTTAACTTCACGGGCAACCCGACTTTCGTCGCGGCAATGAAAAGCCGTGGCTTTGATTTTGAAAACACCTCAAACAATCGCCATGACGACGGCGACGACCGGCTCTTCGCAGCGACGACACTGAACGTCACCACTGCCCTCGCCGACGATCTGAATTCGCTTGGCTTTGGCAAACTGGACGCCAACGATCTCATCAAAGCCGCAATCTTCAAGATCGATTCCACGTTCGCTCGCGAAATGAAAGCAAGTGGCTTTGAAGACCTCGGCATGGAAGAACTCGTCAAAGCGCGGATCTTTAAGATCGACGCCGCTTTTGTCCGGCAGGTCGCCCAGATGGGTTTCGAGAAGGAACCGTTCGAAAGCCTCGTTAAGATGCAGATCTTCAAAGTGACTCCCGAGTTCATCGCTGAAGTCCGCAACGAAGGTCTGACGAATCTGAAAGTTGAAGACATCGTCAAACTCAGGATTTTCAAGATCGACGCTCAATATATTCGCGAAGCAAAGGCCGACGGAACGCCGTTGGAAGTTGAGCGACTGGTCCAAAGAAAAATCGGAGTCGGCATCCGTGCCGGCAGCCGGCATTAAGATTCCCCCTCCCAAATCAAATCCGTAAAATCCGTTTAACTCAATCACGCGGATTTTACGGATCTCTCCGTCCTCGCAAGAAGATTGCACAAAAACTGAAGAAGTGAGACGCTTACGAGCGGAAAACCCACCCTCCACGAGGAGACACAATTGATGGCGACAAAGAAGCGCCGTACCTCAACCATAGAACCGATCACCCGAGAAGAATTAGAAGAGTTGATTTACAAGAAGGACGGGCCACCGCGCTTTACTCAAGACTCTCCAGTGCTGCCCGACGTCTGGTTCGAGTTCGGAAAGAACCCGGCTGCCAGAATCGATCTGCTTCTCAATCCACATTACAAAGCTTCACCGGGGAAAGTGGCCCAGGTGATCGAAAAACGATTGCGCGAGGAAAAGAAGTCGGACGCTGGGAAAAAGTTCAGTTGTGACGATCAGAGCGGTCCTGACATCGCTTACAACCAATCAACCGTAGTCGTCAGACTTTGCTTTCATGAACTGATTCGAGTGGTCCTGCCACTTACTCCATGGTGGAACAAATACGTTTGGACCAATGACGGGCGCGAACTAAAACAGTTTCTGTCAGACAAGAACACGAGGCAGGTCTTGGCGCGCGCAATTGACGGCGACCGCGACGAATCGATACTGCGCGTCATCGATCCGCAAGTGATCTGGATGATGCGGGTGATTGGTACGATCGCAGCAACCTCGAGGAGCACCGGACGCAAACGGAAATTAACGTCGCGAGCGATTGTCGATGCGTGCGCCGATCTGGTCCGTAATATTCAAACGGCCGAAAAGGATGACTCAGGAATCGTTTGGTCTGTCACGCGAAACCGCACCGCCGAATTCGCTGTTTGGCGTTCCACGATGGCCGTGAAGGCCGACGCCGCCCGCCGCCTTTTCGAGATAAGTTGTAAAGACCTCACATGGGCCATCATGGACAGCGGTATCGACGCAACACATCCGGCGTTTCGCCTGCGAACGAGCCAAGATAAACAGGAAGAGGACCAGTTCAAAACGCGAATTACAAAAACTTACGATTTCACAGTAATCCGCCAACTGCTGCGATCGGAACAAACCGAAGAACAGGTAACGGCGATGGCCGATCGGCCCGAGCTCGCCAAAGCGATCAAGCGACTACAAAAACATCCCGAAGAGCTGAAACAACTTCGCAGCAGCCTGCAAAACGGTCGCGAAGTCGATTGGGAGATGCTGAAACCGCTGATCGAAATAAAGCACAATGACGAAGACTACGTCGTTCCGCAACATCCTCACGGAACGCACGTCGCCGGAATAGTTGCTGCGGATTGGCGGCCCGACGACACGTCACCCTCCGGGGATTATCTAATCAATGGCGTCTGCCCGGATATGAAGCTATACGACCTCAGGGTCCTCGATCACGAGGGCCGTGGGGATGAGTTTTCTGCGATCGCCGCGATGCAGTTTGTGCGGTATCTGAATGCGCACAAGGATCTGATGGTGATTCACGGTGTCAACCTGAGCGTTTCGATCAAACACGACGTTGCTAACTTCGCCTGTGGCAGCACTCCGGTTTGTGAAGAAGCAAATCGTTTGGTTGGCGCCGGTATCGTCGTCGTCGCAGCTGCCGGCAACAATGGCTATCTCCAGTTCGTGACCACGCGCGGAACACAAGAGGGCTATCACAGCATCAGCATTACTGATCCCGGAAATACTGAAAGCGTGATCACTGTCGGATCGACGCATCGCGACAGTGCCCACCTGTATGGCGTTAGTTATTTTTCGAGTCGTGGTCCAACCGGCGATGGCCGGCTCAAGCCGGATCTCGTCGCGCCGGGAGAGAAGATCGTCAGTACGATACCCGCAGGCGAAACGAAACGCATGGACGGCACCAGCATGGCCGCGCCACATGTCAGCGGAGCCGCGGCGTTGCTGCTTGCGCGCTACGGTGAACTCATCGGCCGGCCCACGCGCGTCAAAGAAATCCTCTGCAAGACGGCAACCGACCTCGGCCGTGAACGTTACTTCCAGGGCGCGGGCATGGTCGATGCCCTACGCGCGCTTCAGTCTGTTTAGCCTCAACACCTCAAGGAGAACTCGATGCTCTTTACTCTCGAAGCCCTTCAGGCCAAACACGGCGATTCCCTGCTGTTGCACTACGGCAAAGCAAACGCTCCGAAACTGATCGTGATCGATGGTGGTCCAGCCGGTGTTTACAAGGCCGGTTTGCGCCCACGTCTGGCCGAGCTTAAGGAGTCGAGAAGTCCGGATGAGCCCTTGTCGATTCGCATGTTAATGGTGAGCCATCTCGACGACGATCACATCAACGGTGTGCTCGCGTTTCTCGACGAGCTCGTTGAAAAGAAAGACAACAACGAGGAGTTGCCGTACGACATACTCACGCTTTGGCATAACAGTTTTGACGACATCATCGGAAATGAGAGCCAGGAACTGGTCAAGGCTCTTCGTCCGACCACTTCGGGCAAAGCCGCTTCAACCGAACTACCCTTGAGTCGCGAGGGCGAGGCGCTTGCGGCGAGCGTGCCGCAGGGGCGCGACGTCAGAAATAATGCAAAGCTCCTCGCGCTCGGCATAAACGATCCCTTCGGCACTCTCGTCGCCGTGCCGGGGAAAGGAAAGAAGACGGTGACGATTGGCGACGGACTGAAGTTCACCGTGCTTGGACCAGTGAAGGAACGAATCGAGAAACTTCAGGAAGAATGGAATGAGGTCTTGAAGAAAAAGGGTCTCGCCACAGATGAGAGAGGCCGGGCGCTGGCGGCGGCATTTGTCGACGAATCGGTTTTTAATCTATCGAGTATCGTGGTGCTCGCCGAGGCTGGAAAGAAAAGGATGTTGTTGACCGGCGACGCTCGTGGCGACGACTTGATGAACGCACTAAAGACGTCGGGTATGCTGAAGTCGGGCAAGATTCACGTCGATCTTTTGAAACTGCCGCATCACGGCAGCGATCGGAATGTCGCCACAGAGTTCTTCCGCGCAGTTACGGCGGATCACTACGTCGTCTCAGCGGATGGCCGGTTCGGAAATCCGGAAATTTCGACGCTGCAAATGATTTCCGAAGCGCGTGGGAAGGATAAATTCACGATCCACCTGACGAACCGTGAGAAACGAATCGAAAAGTTCGTCGCTGCTGAAAAGAAGAAGGGCAAGAAATACAACGTGGTCTACCGCGATGCGAAATCGCTGTCGCTGTGGGTCGATCTTGGTGACGATCTGCTGGAAGACTAAACCTCCCGCGGATTCAAGGCACGATCCGGAAAGTCGCTTCCTGTTTGACTAGCTTCTTCGTGACCATATCCTTCGATTCGATAGTCATGGTGTAATTTCCGGGTGTCAATCCGGTAAGACGAATGTACTCAGCGAACGTCAGATGCGGAACCGGTTCGTTGTCGATCTCGGTCAATACGAAATCAAATGGCTTCGTCGCGGGCTGACCATCTTTCATCAGCCGCGCCGTAACACGGACCATCGGCTTACCCGTATCCGGACTATTCGCAGCGTTGTAGACGGACATCAGCATCACGAGGTTGTCAGTCGCACGAAACTGCCGCGCCGCGGAAGGTCGGATCGATGTCTTGCGAATGGTGAATACGTCCGGCTCAGTTGCTTGCGAGTTCGCCGCTTCAACGTAACGACTCAATACCACACCGTTCGTCGCGAATTCCGAATTAAGTTCAGGCAACACAAGCTCTTCTCTGCGCGCGCTCAACTTGCCCGACTGCCGGTCCCTGACGATCAGATCGATGGTGTACTGACCGGGAGTGAGCAAAAGATCCTGACGGTAGTAAATGTTGTTACTGACGATCGACTGGTACTGAGCATCCGTAAGACTCACGTCGAAATTGCCGCCCAGACGAGAAAGCATTGCGTCAGCAGACTTCAAGACACCAAGCACTTCCAACTGCAGCAACCGCTTGTCGCCTTTGCGCTCGGCTTGGACCGCATCAGGCGACAGTTCGATCGCGAGAGGAATCGTGTAAAGTCCATCGCGCGATCTGAATTGACTTACAGAAATCGAAACTTGCATGCCGGGGTTCGATTCGATCGCGGCAAAGTTGTCGAACAGTTTCTTATCGGCGGGCGAGAGCAGAACGATCTCTTCAGGTGGTATCGCGTAGTATCCCGAACGAGAGATGATCTGCGCCTCCGGCCGGCGCACTTCGATTTTCACCTTGCGAAACGAGCTGTCGAAGTTTTGGTTAGTACTGCGATAGGCGAGCGTGTAACGCGACTGAATCTCCTGGTTGATTCGTTCGAGACCCTGTCCGATGTCATTGTTGCCTTTAAGAAAGCGCCCTCCAGTATCGCCTGACATGCGATACAGAATATCGTACTCGCGGCTCAGCCCCTCCTGTCTCGCGTAATCGAAGATAGTTTCACCGCCGACAGCGCGGATGCGCTGCTCCTGATTCGTGGCTGCTGAAATCCCACCGAGAGGAGAAGTACCACCCAACGCTGTCGTGTTTGGCGCGCTCGCTTTCAGTCCGGCCGAGTCGATTATGTAGATCGCGACGTTCGCGCGATTAGCGATGTCGATCGTGCTTTGCACTTGCCAGTCGAGCACCGCGGGTGTGACGAACCCCTGCGAGAACAGGACCAACGTTTTCTTGCCGGGAACGGCACGAAGTCCTTCACAGATCGCAGCGATTGCGGCCAGTATCGGCCGCGACTGTTGAAGGCTAAGTGCGGTGCGAAGCTTGATGAACTGCGCCAGCATCGTGCGCATGATCATGATGCGCGCGGCGTTTGAACCGGCGCCGGGACTCTGGATGACCGTGCTAGGCGACTCATTCGCAACCTGCGACTCGCCTCGCAATCTGGTGATATTGTCGGCGATGTCTTGTCGCTCAAAGTTTTTTGAATCTGCACCTGAACCGAGACCGTCAAGGACGGCGATCAATTTCGCTTTGTCGTGAGTGAACGGCTGAAGTAGTTGCAAGCCGTTCGTTACCCTCAACAGCGCCACGGCATCGCCTTCGTTTATCTGCTCCCGTGCGTACCTAATCATTCCTTCGCGGACCTGTTTGAGATTGGTGACGTCGGTGGACTGCGAATCGAGCACGAGGGTTACATAATTACGCGTAATGGCGGTTGCCGGCAGCGCCGTCGCAGCGTCCGGTTGAACTCCGCCCTTTGCCGCTGTCGAAGTGCGGTTGTTAACGCCAACCAGGGGCGCTTCGAAAAACTCGACCTTCTGCTGCACGCCGTTTTCAAAGATCGTGAAGTCCTCCGCTTTCAGATCCGCGATGTACTTCCCTTTCTTATCTTTGACAAGCACATCGATGTTGACGAGATTCGACTTCACACGCACAACATCGTCCTGCGCCGCGCAAGGCGTAGCCAGCAACACGACAACAACGGCGACAAATAGAACTTTCATTGTCCCCGACCCACTCCCAAAGCGTCGGCAACGCGGTTAATGTAGTTGAACCATGCGGAGATCAATGTGATCTGAAGTATTCCGCGGTCGTCGAAACCAACGGAACGCAACCGATCGTGATCAGCGGGCGAGATTCGCGTGGCATCACGGGTTATTTGTACGACGTAATCAAGCATCACCCTCTCCTGCTCGGAGATCGGCGCGGTGCGGTAGTCGGCTTCGAGCGCGGCTACCAATGTTGCATCAAGTGTTACGCGACGCAGAAACTCTGCGTGAGATTCGATTCAATAATGACACCGATTGGTTACGGACACGACGGTGGTAATCATCTCGTGCTGTCTCCGGTCCAGTGGCAGATCCGGAGACATGAGCGAACCGAAAGTTGCAAAAGCATGAAACAGGGCCTGGGGAATCAAACTATGCGAAGCGACGATGCCTGCAGTCGCGCCGTCCGCGGTGGGATGGACCGGAGTTGCGTATTCAATCGGATATAACTCGCGTTGAGCTTCACACGCCTTGCGAACTTCCTCGCTTTCACCGGGGGGAATAGTCTTGATCCAGGTCATTTTTAAAGTTGCCCTTCCTTTTCGACCAATCGCTTGTTACGAGATACGAATAAGTATACCGGGAATCCCAAGGATACTACGGCGACACCCGCGAGCGCCTGTTTCGGTTTATCGCCGAAGAGTAAAACCAGCATCACGAGCAATAGCGCAAGAAAGATTGCCGGCGTGACCGGATAGCCGGGCGTCAGAAAGCCGGCCTTCGGTGCTCCAGTGCGGCGAAGTTTGAAGAGTGCAATCACTGTGAGCGCGATGAAAACGATCACAACAAAAACGAAGTACGACATGATCTCGTTGAAACTACCGACCAGCACCAGTATCGAAGCAAGTACCGCCTGGAGCGCGATCGCAAACGCGGGGGTTCCGTAACGCGGATGCAATGACGCAACCGAACGAATAAACAAACCGTCACGAGCCATAGCGAAGTAGACTCGCGGCGCCGACATCACAACAGCAGCAAGACATCCCAGGACAGCGACGACTACACCCAAGGAAAATACAACCCCGCCCGCTGGTCCAAACAAAACCTCGCCTGCCTGTGCCGCGAAAGTCTCACCCGATGTGACTTGCTGCATTGGTACGAGGTAAATGAAAACGAAGCTGGTCAGGATGTAAACGATCGTCACGCCCACCACGCCAAAGCCGAGCGCTCGCGGCAACGTGCGTTCCGGATTCTTGACTTCACCAGCGAGCTTTCCCAAGTCCCACCAGCCGGCAAACGAGAAGAACGCGCCAACAAATCCGGCCGCGAGTGCGCCAACTAAATCCGGGGCTGAACCTGCGCGGCGTGTCGTAAACGGCGCAAAGTTGGACCAGTCGCCCAGTTGAAAGCCAATGGCCCACAGGAAAATGAACGCCAGCAAGCCGAGCTTCAGAAACATCAAGCCGCGCATGAACCCCGCGCCGAGTCGCACGCCGCGAATGTTTACCAGTGCGACCACGACAATCGCCCCGATCGCCACGGCCTTTGTTTCCCACGGTGAGAGATTAACTACCTGTCCAGCGTATGTTGCCAGACCCACCGACAGGATCGCCGTCAGTCCCGGATCCATGACGAGAAACGCCATCCAGCCATACATAAAGGCGACGGCTGGACCATACGCTTCGCGCAGGTAAACATAACCACCGCCCGCTTCGGGATAACGCGCGGACAGCTCGCCATAACAAAGCGCGCCGCATAACGCCGTCACGCCCATCGTCAGCCACACGATTAACAACCACATCGGCGAGCCGAGCGATTTGGCCATCCCGGCAGGCGTCAGAAAGATCCCAACGCCGATCACTCCGCCGACTACGAATGCAGTCGCCGTGCGACTCCCAATCTGTCTCTTAAGTTTGCTTTGCACTAAAACCTGTCACGCAAACTGTTCTAATATCCTCGGCGATCTCGGCGAGGCCTCGGCGTTCTCTGCGTTATAATGATTTGCTAAACTCCGGTTAACGCAGAGATCACAGAGGTTTCGCAAAGATCGCAGAGAACACATCGAAGAAGATACGCCAAAACTGATCTAGAACGTGATGCGCGCAGCAAACTGAAATGCGCGGGGACCACCTGAGCCAAACACACCTCCAGCCGTCGTCACTGGTTGTCCAAAACTCGACGAACGATTGAAGCCCGGACTGCTCGGATCGCTACTGTCGCGCACCAAGACATTGCTGAAACCGGAGTAGTTGACGTTGGAAATGCCCAATACGTTAGTGACATTGAAAAGATTGAACACCTCGGCAATCGGTTCGAGTGTCACCCGCTCACCAAACTTGAATACCTTCGATACGCGCAAGTCGAGCGACGAGAAACTGTCGCCAAACTCCAGATCGTCACGCACCAGCGGTAGCGGCACGCGAGGTTTAAAGCCCGTGCTCGAATCTGCATTTGGACAAAGAGAACCACCCGCCGCGTTGATTTGCGTCAGTACGGCATTCAGTTGCGCGCCGGTCTGAAACTCGCGCGCACCGGCGTTCCGGCTGAGTTCACAAACACGCGAACTTCCATCGGGCAACAAGATGTCCAACGGCACTGACGAAGCAAGCGTCAGTATCGGCGACACTCGCACGTTCCACGGCAGTTGAAACACTCCGGAAAAACTAAACCGGTGACGTTGATCGTTCGGCGTTGGTCCATATTCCAACTGAAGATTATTCGAGTCGATTGGACCGTTTGAAAACGGAATCTGATCATCGTTCGCAAAATTGAACGACCGCGACAGCGTGTACGAGGCGCGGAACTGGTGCCCCCTGGCGAACCGCTTCTCCACACTTACCAGCAACCCGTCGTATTTCGTCCTGACACTCGACTCCAGATTTTTCACAATCTCGGGTCCGCCGACCACAGGATTAAACGGCACTGTTCCAATTATGCGTCCGATGATGAAGTGCGTACCGACGTTTCGAACGTAATCGGCACGCAGCACGAACTGGCTGCCGAGTTGCTGCTGAACGCCGAAGTTCATTTGATGGACCATCGGGTTCTGCAGATCGTTGTCGATGATGTTGATGCCGCCCGCGCCGGCTCCGGGCAATACAAATCCCGTAAACGGATTAGCGATTGTTGGCGCAGGTGGTGGAAACACCCCATTAACCGGATCGAAAAGAAATTGAGGCGGAATGAAAAACAGGTTCCCGGCGCGTACTTCAACGGGCAACGCGCGACCGTCGAGTCCGCGCTCCAGCGTCTGGATTTCCAGTGTCACGCGGTCGTAGTAGATCCCGTAACCGCCGTGAATGCTGGTGCGCGCGTCTGAAGTCGAGAAGTTGAAACCGACGCGCGGTGCAAAGTTGTTCTTGTCTCGCTTTCGCTCGCCCTGGAGAAACGGCAGGATCAACGGGTTAAGTTCGTCAACCCGGCTGATGTTTTTCACGTCCGTGTCGAGTTCATAACGCAGACCGAGATTCAACGTCAGTTGCGGATGAACTCGCCAATCGTCCTGGAAAAACGCCGCGAAATAGGTACTGTCCGTATTCGGAAGCAACAGTGAACGCTCCGGAAATCCACTGCGCAACGTGACGGCGAAGAGCAGATCGTTGTCGTCAACACGGCCGTCCAGGTTGCGATCGAAATCAGAAAAGTCTTCGATTAGTTCAATGCGGCCCTGCTGGAAAACTTTCAGATCCAGATCCGATTGCACTCGTTGAATCTCGCCGCCGATATAGAACGTATGGTTCCCGTGAAGAAACGTAAACGTATCGGTGAACTGAAAGCGGCGTTGCTTGGTTTGCTGCGGAACGCGAAACGAAGCGCCGTCTTGCACGCTCGGGAAAGTCAGTTGCGGTCCGGGTGTAACCGGCAGCGTATCGTTGATGAAGTCATTAAAACTGAAGTTGAAACTGTTGATGTGGTTAGGCGAAATGAGGCGCGTGTAATTGGCGAGGAAGGAATGCGTTTTGTTCAAAAGGGACTGTCGCTGTGAAGCTGAGCCGATGGATCGAACGAGTGTGCTCGCATTGATTCCCTTCTCGCGTTGGAACGAATAACGGAAATTGAATTGGTCGAGTGTAGTGGGCGACCAGTCAACGCGCTCGGTTGTTAGAAAATCGTCCAGGGGCGAGGGCGCGAAACCGCGTACGATCGACCGGGTCGCCAGGTTTCTTTCGCCTACAAGCACTACGCCATCCTGGTTTCGATACTCGAACGAACCGAAAAACCAGGCACGGTTTTTCTTGATTGGACCACCGAGTGTGAACGCATATTGCTGCCGGTCGAACGGCGGTTTTTCCTCGAGACGACGATCGAACGTTGCGGGCAACCCCTGCAAGTCCTGATTGCGAAAGTAAACAGATCCGCTTCCGTGTAGATAGTTGGTACCGCTCTTGGTAATAACGTTGATGACGGAAGATCCAGACCGTCCTTGCTGGGCCGAAAAGCGATTCGTCGCGATCTGAAATTCTCTTATCGCGTCCTGAGAAATGTTCTGCACCGGGCCGCCGACGACATCGTCGTTGTTGTCGGCGCCGTCTACGCTGACATTGCCGCCCCGTCCGAGCTGGCCGGCTGAGGAAATAACGAGCGTGTTGGTTTTCGTCGGATCGAAATTCGGCGCTGGAGCGTTGCCGGGAATGAGCAATGCTAGCTCAAGGAAATTGCGGCCATTGAGTGGCAGGCTATCGACTTCACGCGATTCGACCACGCCCTGGACCAGCGAGTCTCTGGTATCGACCACTTGTTTACCCTGGTCGTAAAGATCGACAACAGTTGTCTCTGTGAGACCGACTTCCAGTGGCACGTTCAGAGTGAAGCTTTGGCCCACCTTAACCGGGACCGGCACCTTCGACACCTTTGTAAGAAATCCTTTTGCTTCGACGCGAATCTCATAATCACCGGGCGCGAGATCCGTGATCACGTAAAGACCTTCCTCGTTGCTCACGGTCTGGCGACGAACACCGGTAGCTGTTTGAGTGGCGGTGACGGTCACACCGGGCACGACAGCGCCGTTCGGGTCTGTAACCACGCCGGTGAGTGTCGCCCTTGTAGCCTGTTGGCCCAACGCGGGAGTAGCCAACGCCAACAACAAAGACAAAATGGGGAACACGAATCGCATTTTTGATTTTCCTTTTCGGGAAACTTTAAACTTTCAAGCCGCAACCCACCTTGTTACCTGCTCGTACACATCGGAAACCAGCTTCCGAGCTTTTTCTTCAGACCGGGCCTCGGCAACGATGCGAATGATCGGTTCCGTGTTTGAGCCGCGCACCAAAAACCAACCGTCGGGCGTCATGACCTTCACTCCGTCACTTACGTCGATCGGAAATTCGCCGTACTCCTGCCGCAACATCCGCAGTACGCCGGGAATGCGCTGCGACGAACATTCCATCTTCTCTTTGACGATGCTGTAATTCGGGAACGTCTCGAGTAACTCGCTGACGCTCTTGCCCGACTCCGCAAGAAGATGAAGCACGAGCGCCATGCCAACGAGACTGTCGCGTCCAAAATTGATGCGCGGGTAAATAACACCGCCATTACCTTCGCCGCCCACGACCGCGCTGTGCTGGCGCATGCCGTCAGTGACGTTCACTTCGCCGATCTTCGTGCGATACACCGGACAGCCAAACTGTTGCGCGATGTCGTCGAGCGCCGAAGTCGTTGACAGGTTGGCGACCACTGGACCACGTTCTCGTTGCAGCACATAAAGCGCCGCGAGTACGAGTGTGTAGTCCTCACCGATCGGGTCACCTTTTTCGGAGACGATTGCGAGGCGATCCGCGTCCATGTCCTGCGCAAAACCGATGTCAGCGCCGTGTTTCCTGACAGCATCACAGAGAGCGCCAAGGTTTTCGGCAACTGGTTCCGCCGGGCGTGGAAAGGAACCATCGGGTGTGACGTTAATCGCGATTACCTCGGCATCCAGCGCCTCCAGCAACTTTGGACCAACGATCGATCCGGCGCCGTTACACGAATCGAGCACCACGCGAAGCTGTTTCTGAGTCTGCGGAAGTGGTCCAAGAGCATCGAGGATCGCTTTGATGTGCGCGTCGGTTGCGCCGTCAACTTCGTCGACGGTCCTGATTTCGGATCCACTAACCTTCGTGTATTCACCCTGATGATAGATGTCGAGCAGTTCGCGCGCCTGTCCCGCGTCGAGAAACAGTCCCGCTGGTCCAATAAACTTCAACGCATTCCATTCGGCTGGATTATGACTCGCGGTGATCGCGATACCGCCGTGCGCGTGACGCTGGCGAACCTGCAACTGCACCGTCGGCACCGGACACATGCCAATGTCGATTACGCGGCTGCCACTCGATAGCACCCCGGCAATTACGGCATGCTTAACCATCTCGCCGGACGTTCTCGGATCGCGCCCGATGACGATCGTCCCGGCGCCCGTGTGCGTTCCAAAGGCTTGCGCAAAACGAGTCAACAGCGCCGGCGTTAGCGAGTCGCCGATCACTCCGCGCACTCCGGAAATACTGATTTTAAGAGTTGGTATAGCTCTCATAAGCGTCGATGCGAGCAGAT
>DASRPN010000064.1:0-15934 GCA_035646355.1 Pyrinomonadaceae bacterium
ATCGTCGGCGCCGCGACCGCGTTGTTCGCCGCAACCATTGGCATCGCGCAAAACGACATTAAGAGAGTCCTTGCATACTCGACTGTCTCGCAGCTTGGATACATGTTTCTGGCCTGCGGTGTCGGCGCGTTCGTTGCGGCCATCTTTCACGTCATCACACACGCGTTTTTCAAGGCTTTGCTGTTCCTCGGATCAGGTTCTGTGATTCACGGCATGCATCACGAGCAGGACATGCGGCGCATGGGCAATTTGCGGAAGTACATGCCCGTGACGTTTGTGACGATGTTCATCGGATGGCTGGCGATCAGTGGCATTCCGATCTTTGCAGGGTTCTTTTCGAAGGACGAGATTCTGTGGAAGACGTGGAGTGTCCATGGGCTGCCGGGAGGCAAAGTGCTATGGGCCGTTGGTGCGATTACTGCACTGCTGACCGCGATCTACATGACGCGGATGATGGTCATGACGTTCTGGGGCAAAGAGCGGTTCGATGCAGCACACCATCATCCACACGAATCGCCGAAGATCATGACGATCCCGCTGATCGTCCTGGCGGTGCTCTCAACAGTGGGTGGTTTCATCGGCATTCCTTATGCGTTTGCCAATCGAGATATCAACGTTATCGAGCACACGTTGGAACCTGTGATCGCGCATCTCGGTCCGGTAGTCATAGATCATTCACACTTAAACGAGGAACGACTCTTAGCGCTCGGCTCCGTGATAATTGCGCTCACCGGAATCGGCATCGGTTGGATGATTTTCAAGAAACGCCCAACACTGGAAATGCCGCGAGTACTTGAGAACAAGTACTACGTCGACGAGATCTACGACGCAACTTTAATTCGCCCCATCGTTTCGGGCTCACGCGAAGGTCTCTGGAAACTAATCGACATCGGAGTGATCGATGGACTGTTGCACGGAATCGGGCAGTCCGTAACTGAACTGGGCCGCCTCGCGCGATACATGCAAGCCGGATTCGTACGCGCTTACGCCGCGATCATTCTGATCGGCGCGCTGATCCTGATCGGTCTGTTTGCGTATCTCGGTTTTCCGGGGGCAAGGCCGTAAACATGCCTTACTTATTGACCACGCTAATCCTTTTACCAGTCGCAGGCGCGCTGATCGCGGTCGTTTACGGCATCGTCGCTCGCAATCGTGACGACGGACATTACAAGTGGATCGCGCTCGGCACTACGGGGCTGACGTTCGTGGTCTCGCTCCTCTTGTTGCGTGGGACCGGCTGGGGCCCTGAATTTCGCTTCGAAGAGAACATCAGTTGGATCGGGTCGATAGGCGCCCGTTATCACCTTGGCGTCGACGGCATGAGTTTGTGGCTGGTGCTGCTGACGACATTGCTGATGCCGATCGCGATCCTGTCGAGTTGGACCGCGGTCCACAAGCGACAACTCTCGTACTACGTCTTTCTGCTGATTCTGGAATCGGCAATGATCGGCGTTTTCGTGTCGCTCGACCTGTTGCTCTTCTACTTGTTCTTCGAAGCGTCGCTGGTGCCGATGTTTTTCCTCATCGGAATCTGGGGCGGCGAGCGCCGTATTTACGCGGCAGTCAAATTTTTCATTTACACGGCCGTCGGCAGTTTGTTGATGCTGGTCGCGATCATCGCGCTTTACATCCTGGTTGGATCGTTTGACTACACGACGATTCTTCAGGCGTTGGCGACGAAGCCACTGGATGGAAACTTGCAGTTCTGGCTGTTTGTCGCGTTTGGTCTGGCGTTCTGCATCAAGGTGCCGCTCTTTCCGTTTCATACGTGGTTGCCCGACGCCCACACCGAAGCGCCGACCGCAGGCTCAGTCATTCTCGCAGGCGTGTTGCTGAAGATGGGAACGTACGGCCTCATGCGTTTCAATCTCCCGCTTTTTCCGGAAGCGGCCCAAGCCTGGGCTCCATTTGTAATCACGGCGGCGGTGATTGGAATCATTTACGGCGCACTCGTCGCGATGGTCCAACCGGACGTTAAGCGACTTGTGGCGTATTCATCTGTTAGCCACATGGGTTTCGTGGTACTCGGTATCTTTTCCTTCACCGAGCTCGGCATGCAGGGCGCGCTTTATCAAATGCTGAATCACGGTGTTTCCACCGGTGCTCTGTTCCTGTTCGTCGGCTTCATCTACGAACGACGACACACACGCATGATCAGCGAGTTTGGCGGACTGGCGACGCCGATGCCGTGGTATGCGACGCTATTTGTGATCGCGTCGCTGTCGTCGATCGGTTTGCCGTTCCTGAACGGGTTTGTCGGCGAGTTCCTGATCCTGACGGGAATGTGGACCTCGGCCTTCAGTCGTTCGTGGATCGTTACGATGCTGGCCGCGACCGGCGTCATCTGGGCTGCCGTTTACATGTTGTGGATGTTGCAGCGCGTGCTGTTTGGCGAGACGACGAGTCCTGAAAACGCGCAACTCCGCGATCTCAACGCCCGCGAGCTCGGACTGATAATGCCGCTGATGCTGTTGATGCTTTTCATGGGTGTTTACCCGCGACCGTTTCTGGACCGGTCGAAGGCCGCTGTGGAAGCTATTCGAGCGCGCGTGATCCAATCGCCGGCGGGCGGATCGATTGAGACCGCAAATCTCCAACGCAGGTCTGAATGAATTTGTTTTTCGCGCAATCAACTATGCCGATTGTCAACTGGTCGCTGATCGCGCCGGAGGTAATCGTCTGCGCTGCTGCCGTGACCGTGATGCTCGTCGACGCATTTGGGCGTCCAACACAGCGCTGGATCACGGGCGGCATTTCAATGGCCGGACTCTTCGCAGCCGCCGTCGCCACGATTTGGCTCTGGGCCTCAGGTACCGCTTCGTTCGACGCGTTCAACGGCATGATCGTGCTCGACGAGCTGCGACTTGGATTCACGCTGATCTTTTTACTCGTCTCGTTTCTCACGTTGTTGATTTCAAACGTTTGGGTCGATGGAGAACAGCTTCCTGCCGGTGAGTTTCATTCGTTATTGCTGTTTGCGACGGTCGGCATGATGTTGATGGCTTCGGGTAACGATCTGGTGATCGTATTTCTCGGGCTCGAAATCCTGTCGATCGCGACGTACGTGATGGCGGGCTTCCGTCGCACCGACGTTCGTTCAAACGAATCGTCGTTGAAGTACTTCATTCTCGGTTCGTTCTCTTCCGCATTTCTGCTTTACGGCATCGCCCTGGTTTATGGCGCGACTTCGATCGCGGAACCAGGACCAGGCGGGACCTTAACTCGCATCGTTCCGGGCACCACGAACATCGCGGAACTCGCGAGCCGCTTGAATGACGCGCAGTATCCCGCGCTGTTGTTTGCCGGAGTGGCGATGATGTTCGTCGGGTTTGGTTTCAAGATCGCCACGGCGCCGTTTCACATCTGGACACCCGATGTCTACGAAGGCGCGCCGACGCCGGTAACCGCGTTCATGGCGGCGGGACCGAAGGCGGCAGGTTTCGCGTCGTTCTTGCGCGTGTTTGTGTTCGGGTTGCCGCTGGTCGTTTCGTCGTACAGCAACGCCGGCGACAATCTGCATCAGGCGTGGGTCGGCTCGCTCGTCGTCATGGCGATACTCACCATGACGCTCGGCAACGTCGTCGCGATCGTTCAGAACAACGTGAAGCGAATGCTCGCGTATTCGTCGATTGCTCACGCAGGCTATGCGCTTATCGGCGCCATCGCGGCCGGGGCAGCCAGCGATCCGGCGCAACGCAATCGGGCGATCACCGCAGTGATGTTCTACCTGCTGACTTATGCGGTAATGAACATTGGCGCGTTCGCCGTTGTGCAATTGATCGCGCGCAGTGGCGACCGCCGCACGTCGATGGAAGACTACAGTGGGATCGGATTCCAATCGCCGGTCCTCGCGTTCTCTTTAAGTCTGTTCATGCTGAGTCTGCTGGGGATGCCGCTTACGGCGGGATTCATGGGCAAGATCATGGTGTTTGGCGCGGCGATCGATCAGCGGATGTACCCGCTGGTCGTGATCGGCGTGCTCAACACCGCCATCTCCGCCTACTACTACCTGCGGCTGATCATCATCATGTTTTTCGGCGACCGGACCACCGCATGGTCTGCGCCGCGCATTCCCGCGAGTATCGCGCTGGCGTTGATCATCACAGTCGCGGGCGTGTTGTATCTCGGTATTTTCCCTGGCCGCGTTATCAACGGTCTCCAGACCCGGATTCAAACTCAGTTCTTTACGAAGGAACTCTCCATTACGAAGTGAAGGTCTCCCGCAAAGGCGCAAAGACGCAAAGAAAGCGTTGGCCTGGAACTCTGCATGTTGCGTGCGCCGTTCTTTGCGTCTTTGCGCCTTTGCGGGAGAAAACAGCGTGACCGCCGAAGGCTACGCCGAACAAATCCAGGAAAAGCTCGGCGAAGCGTGGCTGCCGCGGATCTATCGCGAGCGAATCCTGCGCCTGCGCACGCGGTCATACCATTTTGACGCGGTCAACTCGAAAGCGCGCATCGTTATTCAACACACGCTGCTCGGGGTCGAGTTGAAAATCGGACGCTGGAGGCTCTTGTGTCCGGACCTGGCAACTGCTCGATACCTGTCGGTCTTTGCCCGGATCGGGGTCACGGACGTCGCCGTCCCCTACGACATCACAAAGATTTCGCACATTGCCGACGAATTGGACTCGTCGTGGTATAGAATGTTGCTGCTGGTTGAACAGGAAGCTGGCAAAGAAAGCCCTCGGGTCCGAAGCCGGTTGCGTGGCCTGCTAATTGCTAAGGTTCGAGAGGAAATTGCGGCCGCAGGTGCGGGAACGAAAATGCCGGAGTTTAATAAGAAGTAGAGATCCCCAAAGGACGAGATTAACGACACGACAGATGAGCCAAGACCTTATTCCATTCCCCTTCACTCAACAAACTTTCTGCCGCTATGAACCGGTCGCACAACGGATTCAAACGGCCCGGGTTCTGGTAATAGATAGCCTACTGCGCGACGAAGGCGATGTGTCTGACGTGGCGCGCGACGAGTGGGGCCAAGCGATGGCCGCGCAAATGAGACGCGAGCGCCTTATTGCGGGAATGGCTGTCGAGAACATTCTCAACAACATCTCGCGACTCGTTAAGGAGCCGGCTACCGAAGTGGCCCACGTGTCTCAGGTTGCTGAGGCGGCAACGCGTTTCAAACCGGATGCAATTGTCGTGAGCGGCACGCTCCGCGACTTTGATTACTACCAGCAAGCGATAATCGACAGTTTCAGTCGCTTCATCCGAGAGACAAAGATTCCGATGCTCGCGATCTGCGGCGGCCACCAGTTGGTTGGCCTGAGCTTTGGCGCCCGCGTGGTTACTCTCGACAAACTCGAGCAGCACGAACAACGTCTCGATCGTCCGCAGGAGTATCAGTATCGTTTCGTTCGCATCACCGAACCCGAGGATCCGATCTTCGAGAACATCGCCGTCGATTGTGAGCCGGGCACTGAGGGCACCGAATCACCTGGCAGCGAAACAAAAGGTGCACGCATTCTTCACGTCTGGCAAAACCACGGCTTGCAACTCGATCGCGTTCCCGAAGGATTCAAGCTACTCGCGACGTCGTATCTCTGCCGCAATCAGATGATGGTGAAGCGCAGCGACGGTCAACTCATCTACACCGTTCAGTTCCACCTCGAAAAGTCGTTCGAAGACTGGAACAAGAACCGCACGCGCTGGGAGCATCCGAACGAGTCACGCGACGGGCGCATCCTTTTCGAGAACTTCCTGTTGATGGCTACGCGGTAGCTTCTTGGCGCCTTTGCGCCTTTGCGGGAGACTTACTTTCTGCGGATGGAAGATTCCCGCAAAGACGCAAAGACGCAAAGGCGCAAAGATTGACTCCATTAACAACGCAAGCTCTGGTTCAAGCTGCGCATGAATTAGCAGCTCGCGACAAAACGCTGGCCTGGATTCTCACGACTTATGGTGCGCCACCGATGTGGGCGCGCCCCACCGGATTCCCCACGCTCGTACACATCATTCTTGAACAACAGGTGTCGTTGAAGTCCGCGAAGGCGATGTTGCTTCGGCTTCAATCCGCGATCGATCCCTTCAGGCCCGAACGTTTTGTTGAGCTAGGTGACACTCATCTGCGCAGTTTAGGAGTTACACGACAAAAATCCGCGTATCTGCTTCACCTGTCGGATTCCATCCTCAACAACGAATTGAGCCTCACAAGGCTTTCCCGGATGTCTGATGACTCGGTCAGAATGAAGCTTACACGGATAAAAGGAATCGGATCGTGGAGCGCTGATGTTTATCTGCTAATGGCGATGCGACGTGCGGATATTTGGCCGGCAGGTGATCTTGCGCTGGCGGTTGCCGCCAAAGACTTGCTAAGTCTCGAACGAAAGCCTACGCCAGAAGAGCTTGAAACGATCGGCGAGAAGTGGCGACCGTATCGCGCGGTCGCTGCACGCATGCTGTGGCAGCACTATCTCGGCAAGAAGTCATTTCGCGATGGTTGAAGTCGTCGTCGTTGTCGCTATCGGCATGCCCGATGGCTTTGCTTCCGGGACGTTTTCCATCGTCAATTCGACCAGGTCGTCGACCACCGCTTTCAGATCGTTTGTTTCACGATAGACCTGAAGCTGGCGGTCGGCTGACGTTCCACGCTGGAGAATCGTGTGAATGTGATTGATCTCGTTTCGCGATCCGAGCTCGTCAACGACGTCGTCGACAAACTCGAGCAGCTCCAACACCAGATCACGTACCGGCACTTCTGTCTGCTTCCCAAGATCGATCATTTTGCCATCGAGTCCGTAACGCACGGCGCGCCACTTGTTCTCCTGGATCAACATCCGCCGGTACAACCGGAAGCCGAGGTTCTTGTCGATGAGGCTGTTCAACTTCGCCACGATCGCCTGAAACAGGGCCGCGATCGCGATGGTATCGTCAACGCGCGTCGGAATGTCGCATACACGAAACTCCAACGTCGGGAAGTACGGATGCGGCCGAAGGTCCCACCAGATTTTCTTTCCGTCGTTAATGCAACCGGTCTTGATCAGCAGATCGACGTAGCGTTGGAAATTGGCGTACGAGTCGAAGTGGTCCGGAATATCCGTGCGCGGGAACTGTTTGAAGACTTCAGTACGATACGATTTGAGTCCGGTGTTGTGGCTCATCCAGAACGGCGATGACGTCGAAAGCGCCAGCACGTGCGGCAAGAAATAGCGCGCCGCGTTCATGATGTGAATCGCACGCTCGCGGTCGGCCATGCCGACGTGCACATGCAGTCCGAAGATTAATAGAGAGCGGGCAACGGTCTGGAGCTCCTGGACCAGCAGCTCGTAACGCTCGTCGTCGAATATCTTCTGGTCCTGCCAACGTGAGATCGGGTGCGTGGACGCTGCGACGATTACGAGTCCATTCTTCTTCGCGAGTCCGGCGATGATGCTGCGTAGTCGCGTGATGTCGGCGCGGGCTTCCTGGATGTTTTTGCAAATGCCGGTACCCACTTCCACCATCGACTGGATCATTTCCGGTTTGATCTGCTCGCCGAGCAGCATCTTACCTTCTTCGAGTATCTCGGCTACGTGCGAGCGCAACTCGCGGGAATGCGGATCAACGATCTGAAATTCTTCTTCGATGCCGAGCGTGAATTGATCGAACATTTGCTCTCTCTCAGTCTAGCTATTTAGTTTACGTGGTGGTCAGGTGTTTCGCGATCATTTGCCAGTCGGGCCTGACCTTGCCCATAAACTCATGGCGAAAATGTCTGAACGCGCTTCCAGGTGTATGGACCGGACTGTAAAGATCGAAATGCACATACCAAATGCGCGGTTCACCTTCCTGAAACAAAAAATGAAGAACGGCCGCGCCTCGTCTTCGTTCGTAAAAGCCGCCGGTGGTGTCCTTGTGATTGGCCATTAGCCGAGTGAAGTCGCGGTGCCGGATCAGCGTTGATTCGATCATGGGCCACGCTTCGAATTGCATTCCGACGCCGCCCTCGCCGTAAATATTCGTCACTCGCTTAACGACGTGCCAGAGTCCCTTCGCGTCCATGCGGTCCAACAACATCAACATCGCCCGCTGCTTGTCGATGGGCCACGAATCGAATGACTCAGCATCAGACGTGGCGCCCCACAGACCCGCGAGCTTCCCTTGCAGGAGTTCGCGTGTGCTGGCAGTCAGGTCGTGCCATCTGAGCTGACTCATTGCGGCGGCCGGTTTACTCATTCCTAGAAACTTCTCGCTCTAGTGTCGCACGTGCGTCGTCGGGAACGTCGTGAAACTTCAGACCCACACCCTGGCCCGGGTTGCTGTAAATCACTTCGGCGTTGCAGACGACCTGCACCTCTTTGCTAAACGGTATTCGCACGATAAGAAACGCGCCCTCGGGAATACTTGCCTTAGTGTTCATATAGAGCCCGCCGGCACTGATGTCTTTCGTGCTGGCGACTCCGGTCACGTCCTGGCCGTCGAAAAAGATGTCCAGGATCAGTCTTGAACGATCGTGCGCCCTGCGTTCGTCCTGCGATTGAAACCCTTCCTCGACGTCGTCGGCCACGGCCTGCGCGCCTCCTCTACGGAACTTTAGATCCGGCGTTTGAATTGTACCCGTTTTCGCTACTTTTGGCTGATGATGTAGGTGGGCACCATGCCTCCGCCGGAACTGACGTTTGCGAGCTCGGTCGCAGACAATCGCGTGAAAGCGGATCCGACTTTGCCGTTGAAGAGCAGCGGGTCGAGATCTACCAGTTGCTCCGCGAATTCGATGCGGCCGTCGTTGGTTAACGCCGGAAAAGTTTCACGCGCTGTAGGAACGCGCTCCTGGACGAGATAGTCGCCGTTGGCTAGTGCACTTTGGATCGCTTTCTCCCAACCTGCCGCATCTGCGTTCCAGCCGATTGTGATCCCGTGACCGCCGTAATCGTCATTTGGTTTGAGTACGAGTCGCTCGTTGTTGGTACGAATGAACTCGAGCAGATCCACCGTGCGATCTTGATAGTCTGACTGTTCGTCTCTGACGATGCGCGTCCAGGGCACGTGCGAATGAATCGCGTCGAGTTCTGATTGTGTGAACAGGTGCGCGTGTTTCCGGTTGGTGAGCACAGCGAACAGTGCCTTCTTGTGAATCAACTTCGAACGAAAACTGTTCACCATGCAGATCGCACCTGCGCGGTAAGCGTCGAGTAACGCCGGGTAGTCGTTCATGACCGGCAAGTACTCATTGACCAGCAGACGCTTGTAAACGATGTCTATTTCCTGCCCGGCGAAACTGAGACGACTGTCTTTAAACTCCAGTTCCTGTGGCGTGCAGATGACCGAGGGACAACCGGCACTCTCGAAGAACTCACGAAACAGTTCAAACTCTTTCACCGTCGGCACATCTGCGAGATCGACGATCGCGATACGCGGCGGACGTTCCGGCTTGCGTCCGAGATACTCTTCGTACGATTCGAGCAGAACGTCCAACATGAAACGCCGGCCGTAAAGCGCACGCAGATTGTAGTCTGCGGAAAACTGCTTCATCACAGGCAAACTGGAAAAGATGTCGTAGGCGGCGTCAGCGTACGCGATGCCCGCGGGACTCTCGCCGTTGAGTTCGACGAAACTATAGGCTGCAGAAGTTAGAAAAGAGTCGAGTCTCGAGGTTGGGGAAACTGCTGTGTAACCCGGATCGATCGCCACCAGTTCTCGCTCGACGCTGGTCAATCCCAGGTCGTCAATTACCTTGCTGTCCGCAACCGCCGCATCCTTCACTTTCTGAATCGCGGACCAGACGGTTTCGCAAATGCGGCAGATACGGGCGAAATCCGTTTCTGACACAAAGTGCGGTCGCAAGTACGGCGACAACCGTCGACCGCCAAAAATGAGCTTCGCGCGCTCGAGCCCTTCGTCAAGCATCGCCCGGGATTCTTCAGCGAGATCGTTATTTGCGAGTAGTTCGTGATACCGGGCGACAGCCTCAGGAAACATGGGCGGTAAGGGTATCACACGCCTGTGGCATCCGAGTAAGCCAGGTCTGCGTATCTCTGCGGCAGAGATACGCAGAGGGTATTTCCAGATTGGGACACTAATTCTTTACTGCTTTTTCTTCGGCTGGACCGGGACCGTCACCATGCGTTTTTCCTTGTTACGAACAATCTCAAACGTGTACGTAGCGTTTTCATTTTTCGGTGACAGGAATGGACGGCGTGAGACGGCTTCGCCGTTGATGGATTTAATAACATCGCCCGGTTTAAGCCCCGCTTCGAACGCCGGAGTGGAAGGTTCGACATAGACGACAAGGAGACCCGCGGTCGTTCCAAGTTGTGAAGCCACCCCCGCTCGCAAGGTTATAGTTTCGATTCCCTGGTCCATGAGGGCAACAAAGCCATCGGAAGTTCCTCGTGAGCGAAGACGAGCTCTAAAACTCCGCGCGGGATCGAGGACGCCGCTCAACTTCACCTCGAGTGCTTCTGCAAAGGCCCGATCGGGACGCGCGACTGTGAACGACACCTGAGTGCTTGGTCCAGCTTGTTCCAGCAACCAGGTGAAATCCTGACTGTTCTCGATCACCCAGTCGTTCACTTTCAGAATCACGTCGCCAGCTCGCAACGCCGCCTGATCGGCAGGACTGCCGGGCACGATCGCCGTTACCAGAATGCCGCGATGATCGTATGCGAGAGCGGCGGCGCGGTCGGGCTTCCAACCGTGAGTAAGCATCTGATCGACTTTTAGCTCCGCAACTGCTTCGCCCTTAACGCCGAGGTACGGCTTCGGAACACTTGCCTGTCGCTCCAGCACACGTTGCGCCGCACGTCGAATCATCGCGGTTGGGAGGACGCTTGCCTCACCGCCCTCAAGACCGTTGACGATTCCGAGCGTCTCGCCGGCGTCGTTGATTGCCACACCACCGACGATCGCCTGCGACAACCGAGCCGAAGACACTTTGAACTGCGCGACGCCACCTGAAGGCGCTCGACGAACGTCAAACACTCGTCCTTCCGTCGCCGCGATGCGCACGTAAAGATTTGAATTATTTAGTAGTCCGCGCTGGCCTGCCACTGGTTCAGGACCAAACAAACGAACATTCTCACCGACGTCAACCGGTTCCTCGTTAATCGTATTTTCAGCGGAATGATTTTTATCGGCGAGCTTCAGTATCGAGAGACCCGTGACCGCATCGAGTCCAATGTATTTGGCTACGAGAGGTTTTCCATCGGCGCCAATTACAGTCACGTCAGGCGGCCCGAAGAATCCGCCTTTGAATGCATGCCATGCTTTGTCCACATCCACCGCCACTGAAGGAACCGTCGGAACTGCCGGCACGACCGGCACTTCTGGCACCGACGGCACTGAAGAAGTGTCCGGTACAGCAGTCACTGCCGGGAAGTCTCCGAATCCGAATTCGACGTCAGCTTCAGGTAACCATGCGGCTATCGTCTGACCGTCGTCCATTGCGACTCCGGCGATCACGTTCGTATGAACGTCGTCCTTCAGATCGAAAGCTGAACCGAGACTATTAACCGCCCACGTCTGTTGTTGTGACCGCATCAGCAACCGAAACATTTTCAGACCGTTCAAACGATGAACGATCGTTACCACCTGGGGCGCGGTTTTCTTGCTGTCCACGCGAGGAGTCACGCGTGGGGTGGGCGCGTCTTTCCTGGGAGTTTGCGCGGGAGCGTGCACGAGGGTCACTGCATAAAGCAACAACAGACTCGTGATTGTCGCGACTTGCCGTCTCATCATTAAAGCTCTTAAACCTTTGTTTTTACCAAACCCCAACACCCTTCTGTGCAGAGTTCGCCTTTGGCAAAACTCGCTGAGATCCGAACGTTATAGTCGGCACTGAGATCGTGCGAGCATTGCCGCGGCCATCGT
The DNA here is from genome assembly GCA_035646355.1 of Pyrinomonadaceae bacterium. Taxonomy (GTDB): domain Bacteria; phylum Acidobacteriota; class Blastocatellia; order Pyrinomonadales; family Pyrinomonadaceae; genus PSRF01. Next base: position 11,788 of record DASRPN010000064.1, read on the forward strand.
CGAGCGAGACCTGGAAGGGCTCAAGGGAAGCCGACGCATCGATCTGGAAAATCGCGGAATGCCGGGGCGCATCGGAAAACAACAACGGGCTTTTAACGCCGCTATCGACAGTCGCGAGCGTCGGTCTCTTGCTCAACGGCGCACGTCGTTCTTTCGTAACCGACCGCGAAAAATTGTCTGAAACTACCACCGACGGTGCGTTGTCGAAGCGCGCTTCGTTCTCAACCGGCTTGGGAGGTGGTTGAGGCGGCTCGGTTCTTTGGTCGGCAATGGCCTGTTTAGCTGGTTGATTCATGATCGTTCGCACATAAACGGCGCCGCCGACAAACAACAGCATCATGGTTGCGGCGGCAAAGCCCTTACTCGCGAAGGACCACTGCATAACACGAATGCCGTTGCCGCTGGATTCATTCGCCAGGCGCGCGCGCAAGCGGAAGTCGAAATCAGGCGGCGCTTCCACCGTGCCCAAACTGCCGACGATCTGTCTAAGTTTTGTTTGCTTCTGGTGAAACTCGCGACAGTCGCCGCATTCGCGCATGTGCTGGGTCACATACATGCTGCACTCATCGTTCAGCATCAGCTCTTCGAGCTCGTGACGAACTGTTTCACATTTTATTTCTCTCATAATTTTCTCACCTACAAATAAGCCCGCATCTTCTCTCGCAGGAAGCCCCGTGCCCGGCTGATTCGCGACTTGACCGTGCCCTCGCTCGTTTCGAGGATTCTCGCGATCTCGTCGTAGCTCCGGCCATCGACGTCTCGCAGGATCAACGGCGCGCGATATTTCTCGGGCAGCGTTCCGATTGCGCGTTGCACTGCGTTGCGCCGTTCCGCGTCGACCAGTTCCGAGTCTTGCAACGGGCGACAATCCGGCGGATTCAACTCCTTCGGTTCCGAACCGTCGGTCGACTGGAAAAACCCGGTCAGGGAAACAAGTTTGCGCCGCTTCCGTTTTCGCAATTCGCTGATCGCGAGGTTCGTAGCGATGCGATAGATATAAGTCGAGAAGGCGTAACTTCTCTGGTATCTATCTCTCGCCCGGTAGACCCTCACGAAGGTCTCTTGAGCCAGATCGACGGCGTTGTCATAATCGCTGGTCATGCGATAGATGTAACTCGTGATCTGGTTTCGATAACGACTTACCAATTCAGCAAATGCGTCCTCATCGCCGGTTCGGGTCGCTTCTAACAACGCATGATCCGAAGTTGTGTCCTCCAGCACCTCCTGCTCGAGTGGTGGGGCGAAGGCCAGCTCGTCGATGGTCGTCAGCGTATTCATCAGGGCAGGCAGGCTCTCATGCGTTAAAAAGCGAGGAAAACCTCTTCTAAAGAAGACCTCGGTTCGAACGATAAGTATCGCGGGCTCTACAAGAGTTGCGCCGGGGCTTGATTATACCCACACCGGCCGCTACCCGACAGGAATACACGCCCGCTTTTACTGTAGGTTCCAGGGAAATCAGCGTTTAGACGGGTAGTTCTGCCGCACACGGATACGAACGGCAGGATCCTGCTAGTTAAATAGGCAACAAGCTCCATTGTTGCAAATTGAAAACAAAAATAGTATTAAGGCGTTGCACTGCCATTAATCCGACTGCACCAGGTGCTGACGCGGGTCCTCAAATTTCCCCGTTAAGCACGTCGAGCCGGAAAGATCGCTTCCGCAGTCAAAAGAAGTTTATAGGACCCGATAGCGCGGGAACTTATGTGCGCGCTCTATGCCACCTCGGAGTATTGCGGTTTCGTGATGCGAACGCCTTAAGCGTTCGTCGCCCCGAGACATCCAAATCTCCCACTCTACATTGGATGGATCTCTTTGCCATTCCTAGTCAACACACCTTTAGCCCAGCAGCTGCCTTTATCTGCGAAGCATAAATCAAGAAGGAGCCGTTATGTCTTCCAACCACCCTCGTACGAAAGGTCCGTCTTCACAGTTTATTAATTTGAAAATCTGGCGCGTCTCTATTTTGACGACGACCGTTTTGGTTGTGGCAGTCGTCGCAGGGTACGTCGCCACTGGCGCAACTCCCAACGTCATCCGAAGTGTTTCTCGCTCGATCAAAGGGATCTTCGATCCGCAAGTTCATGCTAGAAGCCCACGGCCAACACTCGCACAGCTAGTCCCCGTCCAGGATCCGGTTCCAACCGTCCTCACTGATAAGACCGGTTACCTCGGTGGAGAGGGGGTCGGAATTACTGGCACCGCGTTCGGTCCAAACGAGGCGGTAACCTTGAGCGTCACGCACGCGGATGGCTCGGCGGTATCTGGAGCTTTTGGCGCGACGGCCACCGCTGAAGGAACTTTCGAAGCCAGTTGGTCCCTGCCCAATAACTCCAGCGGGCACGGCTTTGTCGTCACAGCAGTAGGTAACACATCTGGCGCTTCATCGAGTGCAACGTTTAGTCGAATCGCCATCGTTCAGACCGATAAGTACGACTATCAGCCCGGTGAAACCGCCACCTTCACGGGCGCGGGATTTTATGCGAATGAAGTGGTAACGCTGCAAGTTGTGCATTCGAATGGAAACAACTTCGGCTCTGGGCATGAATTATTCGACGCAACCGCGGATGCTGACGGACGGCTCACCGCGAGTTGGTTTGTGCATCCGGACGATTCGGAAAGCAGCATCTTCCGACTTACGGCAACTGGAAAAACTTCAGGTCTAACCGCCACTACTACTTTTACAGATGTCATTATCAGCTTCATCGACGACGCTGGACCAGACGATGAGCCCGGTCAGAAGGATCTCAACGCCATGTCGTCGGATCTCGGCGCAACCGCCATCGGCATAACGTGGAACTGGGATGACACAGGGTTCGGTCCTCTAGGTGGCAATACGGGAGACGCGTGCACCCTTATTGACACAGACCAGGACGGATTCGCGAACTTTGCTTTTTGTGTAACTGTAGACGGTAACCCCGCCGTTAAGGTCGCGAACAGATTCTATTCGTGCAATGACACAAGATCGGATCGTTGTAGTGGGCCAACCCTGATTCCAGCATTTACAACGACATCCACGGCGAGCGTCGTACCAAACTCCGATCCGTTTAGCGCACATCCCAACCATAGTGCTGGTAACGATTGCGACGTCGATGCAAACTGTCTGACTCACGACACCGTCGCAAACGTGACATTACAGTTGAGCGACGTCGGCGGCGCCACTAACGCCAGACTTCTCAATGTGTGCAGTTTTCCATCGGAGGAACCAAACTCTGATCCGTCTGATTGCGTCATCCATCCGGATCGAGGGTTTTTGACCATTAAGAAGACGACGGAAACGAATGACAACGCTACTACCACATTTACATTCAATACAAGCGCTCCTTCGGCTGGAGGTGTGTCCAGTTTTTCGGCAAACATCGCTGGATCTCAAACAAACGTCGTAGTCGCTAACCAGGTCTTATTCGCACCGGGCACTTATAACCTATCTGAGGTTGTTCCGGCCGGATGGGATCTCGCTACCGCGAGTTGTACGATCCAGAGTGGAAGTCCAACTTCGACGGGTACCTTCGCTGGAAATACGATAACGGGATTGAGTATTCAGACCGGCCTCGAAACAATCTGTACTTTCACCAACCAGAAGGACTCTAACATCATTGTCGTCAAGCAGACTGACCCCGATGGTGATCCACAGAGCTTCACCTTCACGGCCAGCTACGACGCCGACGGCTTCAGCTTGAGTGATGGCCAGCAAGACAACAGTGGCGATCTCGATCCAGGTACTTACTCAGTCAGCGAGACGGTGCCTGCCGGTTGGGATCTGGAAAGCGCCACCTGCTCCGACGGCAGCCAGCCAAACAACATCTCGTTGCAGGCCGGTGAGACCGTCACTTGTACTTTCACCAACGAGAAGGACGCCAAGATCATTGTCGTCAAACAGACTGATCCTGATGGTGATCTACAAAGCTTCACCTTCACGGCGAGTTACGACAATGACGGCTTCAGCTTGAGTGATGGCCAGCAAGACAACAGTGGTGATCTCGATCCAGGTACCTATTCCGTCAGTGAAACAGTACCGAGTGGTTGGGATTTGACCAGTTCTCCCTGCGTCAGTTCCAAGGGCAACAGTGAAACCGCAGGCAGCATCTCGCTGCAGGCGGGTGAGACTGTTACCTGCACCTTCTATAATCAGAAGGACGCCAACATCGTG
>DASRPN010000065.1:0-7911 GCA_035646355.1 Pyrinomonadaceae bacterium
GACGAGTCAAGAGAATTTACGTGGGCGGTGGGTCCAGTTCTACCGGTTACTGGATCTAATCCAGATTCCCAGATCTATTGCAGCGCAAATCCCTTGCGTCGGATGTTCTTCACGCACGACGTGTCGAGACCTTTTGCCGTACCACGTGCCACAAATTCGGCACTCAGGCGCTGGATGCACTCAATGCCTTCCAGATTCCCGATACCGTGTGCTCCGTGCGGCACCACGATCTGAAGACTGTTTGGAAAAGTGCGCGCAACGAACTCACCGTTCGCAGGCGGCGTCACTGGATCCCACTCGCCTGTGAGTATCAAAACCGGCACATCTGAAAGGACCGGTTTGAAGTAATCGGAGTTGACAGTCGCGCGCGGCCACAACGCACAAGCCTCGCGCTGTTGCTCCAAACGATAGTCGCCGAGAAACGTGTTCAGCTTGAAATTCTTGCTTTCTCCTTCACCTCGTTTGACCCACGGAATATCTTCCGCACACGTCACCGTCAGATACATTCCGTTGCTTCCTGTGCCGACGAGGTTCTTGCGAAAGCGAAATGCGGCTTGGGCCAACGGAGCAAAGTTTCCTTCCGCTGCCTGGTGCAGGACCAGCGGCACGCGAGCCGCGCCGCCCGGGTTGTAAAGCATGTATCGAATTGCTTCCGCGGCGAGGTTGCGCGACAGAGTCACCTTGATCGGGCCCGGGACGCCCGAGATCTGGAACTCGACATCCTCCACCGGTCCCTTAATGAGGCGTGCGAGCACGGCCTGGCTTTCGCTCTTAATGTTCGGAAACGCTTTGTTACAAGCCTCGTCGGCTGCGCACTCCGCCAGCACACCCTGGAGCGCGCGCTCGGTTTGAACCGGATAGTCACCCGGCAGGTACATGTTCGTCGGCGACACGCCTTGAAGCATCACAGTGCGCACACTTTTCGGATGTTGCCGCAGATAGACCATCGCTGCGCGCGTACCGTAGGAAGCGCCGAAGAGATTGATCTTGTCGTATCCAAGCGCGGCCCGCACTTCGTCGATATCGTCCATCGCGATCGTGGTCGTGTAAAGCGTTAGCTCGGCTTTCGCTTCAAGCTCTGTTCGACACTTGCGTACGTCTTCCAGCGGGAAGAAGTACTCGAAATAACTCTGCGGATTCTTCGGATCGAAAAACGTGCAATCGAGTGCGTGCGATTGTCCGGTGCCGCGTTGGTCCACGAACACCAGGTCGCGATGCTCGCGTATCTTCGCGAATGCTTGCGCGATGCCGGGTGCATCTTCCGACGCGCCGGAACCTGGTCCACCAGCGAAGTAGAAGAACGGATCCGGTTCGCGTTTGTCGCCGGTTGCGGGCAGAACGATGATGTTGATGCTGATCTTTCTTCCTTTGCGAGTGGCACGGTTTTCAAACACTTCGAACGTGCCGCACTTCGCTGGTCCAGGAATCCCGCGGGGCTCACATGGACTCAACGTGATCGCGCCGGGGTTCTGGGGCGCGACGCTGCCCGTTTGTAGCGACGCGAATAGTCCCAGGATAATCACGAAGGTGAAACGGAAGAACGAGTGTTTGGTAATCATGGTTTATCTCGAAGCCCAACGCCAAACGGGAATATCGAGTCGATCAGCACCGACAATCTTAGTCTCGCCAAAGTCCTTTTCCAAGGTGATCGAATTGCAGTCTGGCTGTTTTTCAAGACTCGCAATCAATTGCGGCGCGTGCGTCACGACCAGCACCTGCGATCGTTCGGCGGCACTCGCGATCAAACGACCCAGCGCAGGCAACAGATCTGGATGCAAGCTGGTTTCCGGTTCATTCAATACGAGCAACTCCGGAGGTCGCGGAGTCAACAGGGCTGCTATCCATAGCAGATAACGCAGAGTGCCGTCAGATAGTTCAGCCGCTTTCAACGGGCGCAATAGTCCGTGCTGATGCATCGCGATCTCGAAACGGCCTTCGGTATTCAACACCGAAATCGACGATCCGGGGAAGGCGTCGTTAACAGCATCCGCGAGCGCGTCGGCGTCGCCAATTTCCTGGATGGTTTGCAGCGCCGCGGCCATGTCAGCGCCATCGTTTCCGAGTATCGGTGTGTGCGTGCCGATCTGCGGCAAGCGCGCCGGAGCTTGCGAGTCGGTGCGGAAGTGATCGTAAAAACGCCACGATCGAATCTGCTCACGCAGTCTGAGCATTTCGGGTGCATTTTTCGGATCGGCAAACTGCGTCATCATGCTGTCGAAGCTCGAGAGCTGATAAGCGAGCACTTGCCATTCGCCGTCCTCGCCTTTCGAACGAACTACCGATCCATGTCGATCGATGAGTAGCGCCGCAGGACGCAGTATTGCACCGGCCCAAATAGTTTCGGTCTTGATTTCCGGATCGAGCGCAAATGCGGACCGACTCGGTTCCGGTAAACCGAGATCGATCGCGTAACCAAAGTCATCGCCCGCGAAGCCGAGACGCAGGTTGGTGCGTTCTTTTCGCACGGTGCCCTCGACTTTGTACTGACCTCGTTTCACCGAGCGCCCGGTTTTCTCCGGTCCGGCCCAGAGTGTCGATTGCAAACCACCTTCACGCGCCAGCGACGGAATTACGCCGCCTTGCGCCGTTTCCGCCAGCAGTCGGAGCGCGCGGTATACGTTCGATTTGCCGCTACCATTCGGACCGGTGATCAGGTTCAGCCGCTGAAGGGGAATGATTACGTTGCGCAGCGAACGGTAATTGGCGATGGCGAGAGTTGTTAGCATTGCCGGCTCGTTTGCACTATATTATCCGGCCTGATTCCCCCGCAAACGAACCCTCGGAGAGCGCCCAGATGAGTTCCCCGGATCCGGAACGACAGCTACTGCACTATCGCATCATCAACAAGGTCGGCGAAGGCGGCATGGGCCAGGTTTTCAGAGCCGAAGACACGAGGCTCGGGAGACACGTTGCGATCAAGTTACTATCGCCGGACTCCACCCAGGATACGATAGCGCGGCGCCGTTTGCTTGCCGAAGCGCAGTCAGCCTCGGTTCTCAATCATCCGAACGTCGTCACGATCTACACGATCGAAGAGCAGGAAGACCTTAGCTTCATCGTGATGGAGTTCGTCGAAGGCGACACGTTAACTTCACACTTAACGCTTCATGGAGCGTTGCCGTTAACAAACCTGCTCGACATCGGCATTCAGGTCGCCGACGCACTAGAGGCTGCGCATGCAATCGGACTCATCCACCGCGACATTAAGCCCTCTAACATTCTGATCACTCCGAAGGGTGTCGCAAAGGTCGCCGACTTCGGTCTTGCGAAGATGCTTCGTGTGAACACGGAAGAGGTAGACCGCGAAGCGCAAACACTCGCCGCCAATCTCACTGGACCAGGCATGGTCCTCGGAACGACCGGTTACATGTCGCCGGAACAGACGCGTGGCGAGCAACTCGACAACCGCACCGACATCTTTTCGCTGGGTAGCGTGCTTTACGAAGCGGCGACGCGCACACGCGCGTTTAATGGTCCAAGTATATTGACTGTGATGCACTCCATCGCAACCATCGACCCGGCGCCGCCGAGCAAGTTGCGACCCGAGCTGCCGCGCGAGTTTGATGTGATCCTCGAACGAGCCCTCGCGAAAGATAAACTGATGCGTTACTCGACAGCGGGTGAGTTGGCGACCGCCTTGCGCAGCTTGCGCGCTTCGCTGAGTGGAACGTGGTCAGGCTTTCCGATTGTTTTCGATCCGGATCTCATCGATCGATCGTTGCCGTCGTTTGTCGGACGCGAACCGGAGATGCGCAGGCTTGAAGGTTTTCTGAAACAGGCGGTCGAAGGCACGGGCCGTGTTGTCTTTATCACGGGCGAACCCGGCATCGGTAAGACGTCGCTGTGTGACGAGTTTCTTCGCCGCGTGCGCAAGCAACAAGCTGGTCTGCTCATCGCGCGCGGCCGTTGCGTTGAACAGTACGGTACCGGCGAAGCGTATCTGCCGTTCCTCGATGCGATGGGCGAGTTGTTACAGGGACCGGGGCGCGAACGTATCGCCGCGATCCTGCGAACTTATGCGCCGACATGGTGTATGGAGTTACCCACCGCATTCGCCTCGAGTGGATCACTCGAAAAGCTACAGCAAGAGACGATCGGCGCGACCAAGGAACGAATGATGCGCGAAATGGGCGACGCGCTGGGCATGCTGTCAACGACTTCGCCAGTGGTCCTGTTGTTTGAAGATCTGCACTGGGCCGATCCGTCGAGCGTCGATCTGTTGCGTCATTTGTGTCAGCGCATCGGAGCGCAACGGATGATGATTGCCGGTACGTTCCGGCCTGAAGATCTCGAACGCACGGGCCATCCGCTGAAGAGTTACAAAGTGGAGATGCAGGCCCACAACCTGTGCGAAGAGATCGCGTTGAAGTCGCTTAGTCTCGAACACGTCGCCGCCTATCTCGATGCGACCTACGTCCCAAACGATTTTCCCTCGGAACTGGCGTCGCTCGTTCACGACAAGACCGAAGGCCATCCGTTGTTTGCCACCAACCTGATTCAATATCTCGGCGAGCGCGGAGACTTTTCGCGGAGCAGCGGTGTGTGGTCGTTGGCGCGGCCGCTTTCGGAGATGCACCTTGAAGCACCGGAGAGTGTGCGCGCGATGATCAGCAAAAAGATCGATGCGCTTTCAACTGAGGAGCGTCGCGCGTTGCAGTATGCGAGCGTTGAGGGTACGGAATTTCTTTCAACTGTCAGCGCGAAGCTTCTTGGCGTTGACGAAATTGATCTCGAGGAGTCGCTGTCGCGGATCGAAAAGACTCACCGCCTGATCGAAACCCTTGGCGAAGAAGAACTGCCCGATGGTTCGCTGACCACTCGTTACCGATTCGCGCACGCGCTTTATCAGAACTTTCTTTACGGTGATCTGGTCCCGAAAAGACGCGTTGCTCTTCACCAGCAGGCGGGTGAACAACTTGTGCTTCATTACGGCCAGCGCGCGCCGCTGTTGGCGACGCAGCTTGCGCTGCACTTCGAACGCGGCCGCGATTTCGCGCGCGCTGTCGAATACCTGATTCACGCCGGCGACCACGCTGCAAAACTTTACGGTTATGCCGAAGCTGCGAAGCATTATTCGAAGGCACTCGGTCTCGTCGACAAGCTACCCGCCCATTCACAAGTAGAAACGCTCGCGACGCTTTATCAAAAGCGCGGTACGGTGAATCACGCGCTCAGCAACTTTACGCAAGCCGCTTTGGATTTGAGCAACATGTTGGACCAGGCGCGAGCGATGGGATCGCTGGAGCTTCAGTCAGCCGCGCTTAACGCGTTGACGATGACGCTCTTCTTCTCGCATCGACTCGACGAGTGTGTAGCACGCGCGAAAGAAGCGCTCGAAGTCGCCGAACAAGCAGGCAACGAAATGTTACGCGTCGAGACGACGCTGCTGATCGGACTTAAGCACCTTTGTTACGGAGAGCTTAAGGAAGCTAAGGTCGCGCTGGACGACGTTGTCACAAACTCGCGCCGGTTGAACCACAAAGCGGCGCTCATGGGCGGAGTGACGTGGCGATCGTGCCTACATTTCTTCCAGTCGGAATACGAGGATGCGGTTGAAAAAGCGACGGAGGGCAGACGGTTAGCGTCTGAATTGCGCGACGGATTTCTGATGTTGACTGCGCTTTTCTTCATCGGACTCTCGCAAGGCAACCAGGGCAAGATGTCAGCTTCGCTTAAAACGCTTCACGAGGCGATCGATATTGCCAAACGCAACGGCGATCTTTTCTGGTATCCGCGCCTGCCGAACTGTATCGGTTGGATTTACCGCGAGTTGCATGACTTCGAATCCGCGCGACGGCATAACGATGACGGCATTGAAGTAGCGCGTCGGCATCACGTTCTGGAAGCAGAAGCTAATTCACTGATCAATCGCAGCATTGATTGTATTCGTAACGGCGATCACGCGTGTACCGACGCCGCGTTCAAGGACGTCCATGACATTTTCGCGCGCGACGCGTGGTTTCGCTGGCGCTATGAGATCCGTCTGTATGCCGCCACCGCGGAGCATTGGCTGCTTCAGGGCGATCTCGACAAGGCACGTGAGTTTGTAAACCGTTTGATGGAGACCGCGACGGAGCATGAGGTCCATAAATACAAAGCGGTGGCCCATCGGCTGATGGGAGAAATATCGATTGCGAGTGATGATCCGAACGCCGCGGACGAGCACTTCAACGCCGCGCTCGCGGAACTGAAAGACTACCCGGCGCCGCTCGTTGCGTGGAAAACGTATGCTGGTGCAGCGCGCGCGAAAACTGCTACCGGAGACGTTTATGGTGGGATGGAAGCAGCGTCAAACGCTTCGGAGATCGTGAAAATGATCGCCGCGAATGTGGCTGATGAGAAGTTGCGCGAAACGTTCGTCGCCGCGGCGGAGGAGAGGCTGTCGACAGTCACTGCCACTTAAAGATCTTCAATGCCACGATAAAACTGACTACGCACCAGGCAAGCAGGATACTGATCGGGATCCAGTTGGTGGAAAGTGCCGCGCCTTCGTTCATCACGGATCGTAGTGCGGAGTTGAGCGCAGTGAGCGGCAGGGCCTGGATGAACGGTTGCAGCACTTGGGGAAATCGCTCCGACGAGAAGAAAGTGCCGGACAACAACCACATCGGCAGCATGATGAAGTTCATCAAGCCTGAGACTCCTTCGATAGTCGTTGGTCGGGCAGCGACGAGTAAGCCGAGACCGGAAAACGTGAAGCCGCCAAGCATCGTGATCAACGTAACGCTCAGCCATGACCCACGTACTGAAAAGTCAAAGACCAGCCACGCGAAGACGACGACAGCCGCGACCTCGAGCACGAGAAATACAAGACGCGACAGCATGAATGAAAACAAGTAATGCGAACGCCGCATCGGTGTCGCCGCAAGGCGCTTCAGAATTTTTCGCGAGCGCGCGATGACCACCGTGAATCCCAGGCCCCACAGGCCACTGCCCATGAGGTTCATTCCAATCAAACCGGGGACTAGAAAATCGACGTAACGTGCGCCGGGTTCGGTGATCCGTTCTTCGCCGACCTTCGCCACGTCTGCGCGGCCTCGACCACGTTGCAGTGCGTCGTCAACCATGAGTCGCGCGGTGCGACTCTCGGGCCGGGTTGGATCGAAACGATATTCGTAAGAGTCGTCGTGCGGTCTGACGACGATCGAAACTTTTCCGCTTCGCAAAGCCTGTGCGGCTTCGCTCTCGCTCATCATCGTTGCCGTGATTTCAGGTGAAGCAGATAGTGTTTGGACCACCTCGTTCCCTTTTGCCTGGTTGGTGGCTTCGATGGCTACTGGAGTTTTATCGGGGGCGGTGTTGCGAAACGCTATTCCCAGCGCAAACGTCATCAACACCGGAAAGATGAATACCCAGAACACGGCTTCCTTCTCGCGCAGGAACTCGCGAACGCGCATCGCGGTCAGCTCGAACAACGGGTGAAGCGACTCTGACTTCACGTTACCGATTGTCCCTGGTTCTTCTTCGCGGCTTTGCGCCTTTGCGGGAGAAATCCCCATTCTTTCCTCAGCCATCGCGCAGCATTCTCCCTGTCAAACTGACAAATACGTCTTCGAGCGTTGCCTGGTGTGTTGTGAGCGTAACCACTTCCGACTGCTGTTGCTTGATTTCGGCAAGCAACGCAGGCAAAGCGACTCCGATCTCTGAAACAGTTAGAGCATACACCTCGCCTCGTTTGTGCAGGTTCCTGACGGCAGGGAGACTCCTTAACGCATCTTCTGACAGTGCATTCGTGACGCTGAATTCGATGACCTGGTCTGCACCGAGTGAGGCGATTAGTTCCGCAGGTGTGCCGAGGGCGATGACTTTTCCATGGTCCATGATCGCGACACGGTCACAGAGACGCGTCGCCTCCTCCATGTAATGGGTGGTTAGAAGAATGGTGCCGCCGCGCGTGCGGAATTTTTCGAC
>DASRPN010000066.1:0-4499 GCA_035646355.1 Pyrinomonadaceae bacterium
GAAAACCATTCTCTCGCCAATCCACGGCTTCCCAGGCACCGGCCTTCGAATCGCGCTCCGATTAGAACTAAAGTGAAGTTCCTTGCCGTCGACAACAAAGACCACATACAGATCTGTGTTCAGCTTGCGTGCCTTGACGACTGATACAAGTTCGAAATTAACGATATCGGGCCGCTCAGCCCAATCAGCGCGATACAACGCGTAGATTGAGAACGCGAGACTGTGATAGCGGTCCTTCGGTCCGGAGATCGGGATCGAACGCAAGCGAAGCGTCCTGACCTTGGTGTTTTCGTCTAAAACATTGTCGATTCCCTTCAGTTCATCCTGGGGGATGACCACAACGAGAAGCGAGACGATGAGAGTGGTGATCAGGAAACGCGACATTTGATGAGGTTGATTATACCCAACAGCCGGCTCTTCACGTCCACAACTTCGAGGCCTGCTTCGGCGACCATCGCCGCTGTTCGCCGGTTTACATGATCGGCAAACAACCGGACTGTAAACACGTTCAAGAGATCGAACAGTGGACCAAGTATGCCGCGTGGCCGGACGTGCTCGAGTAGGACCACCGTTCCGCCAGGTCGAACTACACGTCGCAACTCAGCGAACGCGTGCGCCGGGCGTTCAACGGAGCAGAAAACGAGTGTTGCGAATGCGGCGTCGAAAGAGTGGTTTCTGAAAGGAAGGTCTTCAGCTCGGTTCTGAAGCAGTTGAACGCTCGGCGGCTTTGGTTTCATGCTCGCAATCTTCAGCATCTCGCGGCTGAACTCAGTGGCAACGCCGTGTGCGTCCGGAGGGTAATGCACGAAGTTCAGTCCTGTTCCGGCGCCGATCTCAAGGATTCGCCCCGCAGGAAGTTGATTGATGGTCTCCTGACGCAGCCTTACTAGACCCCAACGTTGAAAGGGGCTCATCACGCCCTCGTAGTATTGGGCCACGTCGTCGTAACGTGCTGGGCATTTTCCTTTTGTCATGTTCCATTTCTCATTTGTCATTTTCTGACGCCACGCGACGCTCCGCAGTCAAATGAAAAATGGAAAATGGCAAAAGGAAAATGAAAAATGCTCACCGCACCATCATGATCACCTGGCGCTCGCGTCCGCCGTCAAACTCGCAGAGAAACACGCCCTGCCAGCGACCGAGCAGAAGCTTTCCGTCTTTGAAAGGGATGGTTACGGATGGACCAGTCAAACTCGCTTTGATATGCGCGTCGGAGTTCTCTTCGCCGTGACGAAAGCCCATACCATGTTGAGGAATCAACGTGCGGAGCGCGTGCAGCATGTCGCGCGGCACGTCTGGGTCGGCATTTTCGTTGACGGTTAGTCCGGCGGTGGTGTGTTGGACGTAAAGGACGACGATGCCGTCCTTCACGCCCGACTCTCGTAGTTTTTCGTTGACAAGGTCCGTGAACTCGACGAGCTCTTCGCGATCATGAGAACGGACCTTGAGTGTGTAGAACACGGATCTTACTTATCGCTGTCGCCCGAGGCCTTTCGTTTCAGCAGCGCCCAACCGGTTGGCAACACTGCAGCCGCGAGCGCGATCTTGATAATGTCGCCGGGAATGAAACGCAGCACTGCGAGCTTAAAACTAACGTCCGCCGGAGTGTTCGTGATGATCGTGTACCAGGCCCAGCCGGTCATCAAAATCACCAGGGAGCCAATCGCCATCGCAACCACCGCTGTGTGGTAGCGCTTGTCCCAACCAAACTCCGCAAACGCCCCGGTGACGAACGCGGCTGCGGGAAACGCGATCAGATAGCCACCGGTTGGTCCCATGAAGCGGACGATCCCGCTTCCGCCACCGGCGAAAAACGGCAACCCGACTGCGCCTTCGATCAAGTAAGCAATCACCGCCGCGGCACCCAAACGCGATCCAAGCAGAGCGCCCGTGAGCAACACGGCGAACGTCTGCCCCGTAATCGGCACTGCGCCAATTGGAATTACAAACTGCGCGCAGGCAGCGATGAACAAACTGAAAACGATCACGAGTCCGAAAGATCGCGTCCAGTCTAGCGGCGCAAGAGCAGTTCCTATAAGAGTGTCGGTTGTTAGCGTGTGGTTCATGATTTGTTTTGATCTTAGTACTTAGTGCTTTGTGCTTTGTTTCGTTTGAGCTCGTTTAGCTTTATCTCGAACCCTCCGCTTGCGTACAAAGTACAAAGTACCAAGTTCTCTTTTTAATCTCCTGCCGCAGACTTCACTACTTCGCGCTCAGCGGGTCTTGGCTCCATAGCCATCGTTCCAATGCGCATTCCGTGGAACGAGCGCCAGACGAAGAATACTGACACGAGGAAAAACACTAAAGCCAGAATGCGTGTCAGCGTCGGATCGGCGGCGTTGCGCGCAGTCAAACTAACCGCGAGCTCCACCGCGAGCAAGCCAAACAATGTCGTGAACTTGATCACCGGGTTCATCGCCACGGACGACGTGTCCTTGAAGGGATCGCCAACCGTGTCGCCTACGACCGTCGCATCGTGAAGCGGGGTGCCCTTCATCTTCAAATCAACTTCGACGACTTTCTTCGCGTTGTCCCACGCGCCGCCGGCATTGGCCATGAAGATCGCCTGGTACAGACCAAACACCGCAATCGAAATTAGGTAACCGATAAAGAAGAACGGTTCGACAAACGCGAACGCCAACGTCGAGAAGAACACGGTCAGAAAGATATTGAACATACCTTTCTGCGCGTACTGCGTGCAGATGTGCACGACCTTCTTACTGTCCTCCACTGAGGCCTTTTCGACGCCTTCGAGTCGGATGTTTGCCTTGATGAACTCGACCGCGCGATACGCACCCGTGGTGACGGCCTGGATCGAAGCGCCTGTGAACCAGTAAATAACCGCGCCGCCCGTGATCAATCCGAGCACAAACGGAGCGTGCAACAACGAGAGGCTTTCGGTGTTGATACGCAACCCTTCGGTAAGCGCCATGATGATCGAGAAGATCATCGTCGTCGCGCCGACCACGGCTGTCCCTATCAACACCGGTTTCGCCGTTGCCTTGAACGTATTGCCCGCGCCGTCGTTCTCTTCAAGCAGGTGCTTGGCCCGTTCGAAGTTCACGTCGACGCCGAATTCCTTCTTGACCTCGCTTGTAACGTCAGGGATTTGCTCGATCAGCGAGAGTTCATAGACCGACTGGGCGTTGTCAGTCACCGGACCATAAGAGTCGACGGCGATCGTCACCGGACCCATACCGAGGAACCCAAACGCCACAAGGCCGAAACCAAACACGGGGGCTGCGACCTCAGCGACCATCAACGCGCCGAGACCCAGGCCTTCCGTCGCACCGAGGGTCGTAAAGAAGTACGCAATCGCCATTAAGCCGACGATGCTGATGCCCAGCCAATAACCCGAAAAGTTTCCGGCGACCAGACCGGAAAGAATGTTCAGCGACGGCCCACCCTCACGTGAAGAAGTAACCACTTCCTGCACGTGACGCGATGCTGTGGAAGTGAATACCTTGACTAGCTCAGGAATGATCGCGCCGGCGAGTGTGCCGCACGAGATGATAACCGCCAGTTTCCACCAGAGTGTGGTGTTTCCAGCCAACTCCGGAATCGTCAACCACGAGACTATGAACGTGATCACCACCGAGACAATCGACGTGATCCAAACGAGCGACGTCAGCGGTGCTTCAAAGTTCATCCGGTCAGCGTTTTTGTAACGGGCCTTAGCGATGGCGTCGTTGACAAAGTAAGAAAGCGCACTGGCAACGATCATCATGACGCGCATGATGAAGATCCAAACCAGCAACTGCACCTGGACGCGCGGATTCGTGACGCCGAGCAGGATAAATGTGATCAGCGCGACGCCCGTTACTCCGTAGGTCTCGAAACCGTCCGCGCTTGGTCCAACCGAGTCGCCTGCGTTGTCACCGGTACAGTCGGCAATGACGCCGGGATTGCGCGCGTCGTCTTCCTTGATCTTGAAGACGATCTTCATCAGGTCGGAACCGATGTCGGCGATCTTCGTGAAGATGCCGCCCGCGATACGCAATGCAGCGGCGCCAAGCGACTCACCAATTGCAAACCCGATAAAACACGGACCAGCGTAACTGCCCGGAATGAACAACAGAATGCACAACATGATCAGCAACTCGACGCTGATCAACATCATGCCGATGCTCATGCCAGCCTTGAGCGGGATCGCGTAGAGCGGAAACGGTTTGCCCTGGAGACTGGCAAACGCCGTCCGCGAGTTGGCGAACGTATTGACGCGAATGCCGAACCAAGCCACGCCGTAACTGCCGGCGATACCAATTAAACTGAACAACAGGATGATGCCGACGCGGAAAGGCTCGAAGCCGGAGAGCACGCCGAAGTAGAGCACGATCACGACCGCGATAAACGCTTCGAGAAGCAGAATGAATTTGCCCTGCGTGATCAGGTAGGTTTTGCAGGTCTCGTAGATCAGTTCCGAGATCTCGCGCATGGCGCGATGCACCGGCAACCTCTGCAAGTTCATGTACATGGCCAGGCCGAATCCCAGGCCGAGA
>DASRPN010000067.1:0-77086 GCA_035646355.1 Pyrinomonadaceae bacterium
ACAGCAATCAGGAATTGAATAGTGGTCGGGAAATTGTTACTTTGAAGGAGGCCTGAAATGGGCGTTGAGCCGGAAGATAAGTTTGATTCCGAGGACGAGCTCAAAGCTTTGCTCGAACGCTGGACCACGCCAGGGCCTTCGGGAGTTCTCGACAAGCGAATTGAAACAAGTTTTGCGAGAGAATTTTCTGGTGCAGGCAGGCTATCGGGATTCACAGAATCACAGCCGGTACTGCATCCCCTAAGGCGAGAAGAGGTAGTGTCGATGAAGTTTTGTTCCAAGTGCCAAGAAGAGTTTGCTGACAAGTTCAGTTTCTGTCCGGTCGACGGAACGCCGCTAACCGCGGTAGTGCCGAACGTGGCGGACGATCCAAGTATTACGGTTAGCAGAAACGATCAGCCACCCGTTATTCAGGCGGCTGCGGCGTACAGCGAGACAGCGAACCCAGCCGAACCTGTTCACATTGATTCGGGTACGAATTGGGGCGCTGCATCCAGCGCTGCTTCGAGCACATCTCAGGCGCTCGCCCAACGCGATGAATACCATCTCACATTCCTTGACGATGCGGGTTTAACTTCCCGCCTCACGCACGAACTAAAAGACGTGGCCCATGAGTATCAACTTACGTGGCCCGAGTTCAAACGCGATCCGTTTGGCTTTACCAAGCGGACCATCTTCGGTTATGGCGGGATGCTGCGAAAGTTTCTCGGCAAGCCGAATGTGTTGGTCGCGATGGGAGCAGCATTTCTCGGCATGATCGCGCTGGTTGGCGCGGTTGCCTTGGTTGATCGTTCGCGTTCGTCTGGTGTTTCCAAAGGTGGCCTGATCGCCTTCTCAATAGTTGCCGGCGGTTTGCTGATTGCTCTGTTCTCAACCTGGTTGGGACGTGAGCGTGGCGCGGCAGTGATGGGCGCGGAACCGTCCGACTCGAAGAGCGTTGTGGCTGCGATGGTCTCGTCGTTCGTGTTCCTATTCGTGATTCTCGGCATCGTCGTCGCCATCGATCGTCGTGGCCAGGGTTTGCTGGCGATGAGTGACAATCCTAACGAGGATCTCCAGGTCGAGCAGATGTTCGAGATTCCTAAGGAACAACCGACGCCCGATCCCGGTCCTGCTGGACTGAACAAGGGCGGTGGCGGCGGTAGTAAGCCAAAGTTTGAACGCCCGCAGGGCGGTGGCGGCGGCGGTCGTGAAGATTCAAGACCGGCGTCGTTCGGAAAAGCACCGCAGGCATCGTTGGATATTCCGCAGGTAGTGGCGCCGAATCCGAATCCGCCTCCTATGCCGAAGAACCCGTCGTTGCCCGTAGCGGCGACGGTGGTTGCGGATCCGCTGTTAGTTCCACCTGATGCGCGCGTGCTGCCGTACGGTGATTACAAATCGAAAAGCACCGATCCTTCCTCTGGTCCTGGCACTGGAAACGGTATCGGAGACGGTAAGGGTGGCGGTATTGGTCCAGGTGAAGGCGGCGGTCTCGGACCCGGTCGCGGCGGCAACATGGGCGGCGGCGACAGGAGGGACGGAGGCGGTGGAGCTGGCGGTGGCGGGGGAGGCGATTACTCGCGCATTTTCCAGAATCGCGAGGTGACGACGAAAGCGCGTCTGCTTGCGAAGCCGGAACCGCAGTACACCGAAGAGGCACGCAAGAACCAGATCACCGGAACTGTGGTGTTGAAAGTGGTGTTCGCTTCGAGCGGGCAGATCACTAACATCCAAACGATGAGAGGTTTGCCTTACGGATTAACTGAGAAAGCAATTGCTGCGGCGCGTAACATTAGATTTGAACCGGCCACCAAGGACGGGCATAAGGTCTCGACGTGGATGCAGCTCGAATACAACTTTAACCTTTACTAAACACTCTCTAGTTAAATGTGACCACGGAGTAACTGAAAATCAGTTAATCCGTGGTCACAAATCTTTTGATACGCTTCACGCCTTCCTGAATCTGCTCCATCGACGTTGCGTAAGAGATGCGGACGAAACCTTCGGTTCCGAAACCGGCGCCGTCGGTGACTACGACGTGTTCTTTTTCGAGCAGTTGTTGCGCGAAGTCGCCTGATATTTTGAGTCCATTCTTCAAGCAGCCACGCACGTCGGGAAACGCGTAGAACGCGCCTTCCGGCTCAGAACACTTCATGCCGGAAATCTCTTTTAGTGCTTCGAGCAGCCACGCTCGCCGGGCAGTGTATTCAGCAAGCATCGCGGCGACTGAATCCTGTGGTCCATTCAGCGCAGCCACCGCGGCCCACTGAGCGATTGAATTTGCGTTCGAAGTTGAGTGACCCTGAACCTTCAACATCGCTTTGGTCCATTCCGTCGGTGCCAGCGCGTAACCAACACGCCACCCGGTCATCGCATAAGTCTTCGAAAACGAACCCGCGATACACAAGCGCGCGCGAAGTTCAGTCGGCAGACTCGCCGCACTGAATACTTCACCCGGCGGATAGACGAAACGCAGATAACACTCGTCGGAAATTACGTAAATTCCGCGCTCGGCTGTGAGTTCCATGATGCGACGGAAGTCGGCAGGCGGAAGCACACGGCCCGATGGATTAGACGGTGAGTTCAGGATCAGGAGTTTTGTTTTCGGAGTGATCGCTTGCTCGACTTGTTCCGCGGTTAACAGAAAATCCGTGGCCTCTGTTTCGATCAAAACCGGTATGCCGCCTGCGAACACGACGACTTCCGGAAACGTCACCCAGTAAGGCTTTGGGATCAGCACTTCGTCGCCGGGATTTATCAAGGTGACGACCGCATTGAAGATCGCTTGTTTACCGCCGGCGGTTACCATCACTTCGCTCGGCTGGTATTCGGTACCGAAATCGCGTTGATAGAAGTCGATAATCGCGCGTTGGATCTCGCGTATGCCGCCTGCGGCCGTGTACTTCGTACGACCCGCACGCATGGCTTCAGCGGCAGCCTGCTTGATGTTTTCCGGCGTATCAAAATCCGGTTCGCCGGCGCCGAAGTCGCAGACGTTTACGCCGGAGGCCCGCAGTGCGGCAGCTGCTTGCGCCGCGGCCAAAGTCGCCGATGACTGCATGCGCGCGACGTTTTCAGAAACGGGAAATCGTGACATAGCAGGATATGTTTTCATCTGGGCTTATGGCGCGCCGCGGCGCTTAGTTTCTCTTTCATGCGGGTTTCGACCAACGGCGGAACGAGACCACTAATCGTGCCGCCGAGTTGAAAGACTTCTTTTACGAGTCGTGAACTGACGTAGGAATACGTTTCCGCGGGCATCATGAAAACAGTCTCGATGCCGGGTTCTAGGCGACGGTTCATCAGTGCCATTTGCAACTCGTACTCGTAATCGGAAATAGCGCGAATGCCGCGGACGATCACGTTTGCCTGCTGGGCCACGGCATAATTAACGAGCAGTCCGCGAAATGAGTCGATGCGCACTGTGCAACCGCCTTTAGTAATGTCCGCGACGACCTCGGCTAGCATCTCGAGGCGCTCTTCGATCGTGAAGAACGGGTGCTTTTCCGGATTAACTAGGATGCTGATGATGATCTCGTCAAACAGCTTGCAGCCGCGTTCGATAATGTCGAGGTGGCCGTTAGTGACTGGATCGAACGAACCGGGGTAAATGGCGCGTCGCATGAAGGCGAATGGTAACATTGACGCTGCACGGATCAAACCATCTTTGGCTTGACAGTGTTTTATGCGGGTGTTTCAATACGCTTTGACAAGTTGACGTGGTGAGTTAAGGCGACTTGCGGCCACGTAAAATAATCCGCTAAACAGCTCGGCGAGTCTAATTCAAGCAGTTTTGAGGGCTCCGCGTTGTTAAGCGCGGGGCCTTTGTTATTGCTTATTCGAAATCAATGAGTTTCCTCGACACTTTAAAAGAACGAATCATCGTTTTCGACGGCGCGATGGGCACCAACCTTCAGGTGCAGAACCTGACCCTCGACGATTTCGGCGGCCTGCGCTTTGAAGGTTGTAACGAGAACCTGCTCGTAACCCGTCCCGACGCAGTCGAAAAAGTACACGCTGGCTTTCTCGAGGTCGGTTGCGACGTAATCGAGACCAATTCCTTCAACGGCACTCCCGTCGATTTCGACGAATACGGTATCGCCGATCAGGCGTACAACATGAACGTGCTGGCCGCGCGTCTTGCGAAGCGGATCGCCTCTGATTACGCCACGAAAGCAAAACCACGCTGGGTCGCCGGTTCGATGGGACCAGGCCGCAAGCTTCCGACGCTGGGCCATATCTCGTTCCAGGAACTCAAAGACGCTTACTCGGTTCAGGTACGCGGACTACTAGACGGCGGCGCTGACCTTCTGATCGTCGAGACCTGTCAGGACCTGTTGCAAACCAAAGCGGCCCTGGGCGCAATCTTCGCGCACTTCGCAGAGACGCGCCGTCGCGTGCCCGTCATAGCGCAGGTCACAATTGAAACGTTCGGCACGATGCTCAACGGCACGGAGATCGCCGCAGCATTAACTGCTCTTGCACAGTTTCCGATCGACGTGATCGGAACGAATTGCGGCACTGGCCCTCGACACATGACCGAGACCGTTCGTCATCTCTGCGAAAACTCGCCGCTCCCAGTTTCCTCGTTGCCAAACGCCGGATTGCCGTCGGTCGTCGAAGGCAAGATGCACTACGACGAGACGCCCGAGAGCTTCACGGCACAAGTGGTCCATTTCGCGAATGACTTCGGAGTGAACATCGTCGGCGGTTGTTGCGGCACCACACCCGCGCATCTCAAGCTGCTGGTTGAAGCGGCACAGCGAATCACTCCGAAGCAGCGCAACGCGACGCTGGTCCCTGCCGCGTCGTCGATCTACTTCCAACAGCCGTACGTTCAAGACGCGTCTTTTCTCATCGTCGGCGAGCGCGTAAACGCGAGCGGCTCGAAGAAAATGCGCGATCTACTCAACGCGGAAGACTGGGACGGACTGGTCGCGCTTGGAAAGGAACAGGAACGCGAGGGTGCGCACATCCTCGACGTCAACGTCGACTTCGTCGGTCGCGACGGCGTCGCCGACATGCACGAACTAGCTTCGCGCCTCGTAACGAACGTCAAGATCCCGTTGATGTTCGACTCGACTGAGTGGGAAAAGATGGAAGCCGGGCTGCAACACGCGGGCGGCAAGTGCATTCTGAACTCGACAAACTACGAAGACGGTGTGCCGCGCTTTCTGAAAGTCGTCGAACTCGCAAAACAGTATGGCGCGAGCGTCGTGATCGGCACGATCGACGAAGACGGCATGGCCCGTACGGCCGACGGCAAAGTGAAGATTGCGAAACGCGCGTACGAGCAGGCCACGAAGGACACCGGTCTGGCCGCGTCAGACATCTTTTTCGACCCACTAGCGTTACCAATCTCGACCGGCATTGAAGAGGACCGGCGCAACGCGCTCGAAACGATCGATGCCATTCGTCGCATCAAGGAGGATTGTCCAGGTGCGTTCACGATCCTCGGCGTTTCAAACATCTCGTTCGGTCTTTCGCCAGCAGCCAGAATCGTTCTGAATTCCGTCTTCCTTCACGATGCAGTTGAAGCCGGACTCCACTCCGCCATCGTCAACGCCAGCAAGATCGAACCCCTGAATCGCATCGGCGAACAGGAGTTAAAGGTCGCGCGCGAGTTGATCTACGACCAGCGCCGGTTTGAAGGTGATGTTTGCGTTTACGATCCGCTCACCGAGTTCACGAAGTTGTTTGAAGGCGTGAAGGCGAAGAGCTCGAGCAAGGCGTCGAAGGGTGAAACTGTCGAAGAGCGACTGAAGAATCACATCATCGACGGCGAGAAAATCGGTCTCGAAGACGAGTTGAACCGCGGCCTCGAGAAGCACTCGGCGCTCGACATCATCAACAACATCCTGCTGGACGGCATGAAAGTCGTCGGCGATCTTTTCGGCAGCGGCCAGATGCAACTGCCGTTCGTGCTGCAATCCGCCGAAGCAATGAAGGCCGCCGTTCGCTTCCTCGAGCCGCACATGGAGAAGAAGGGTGGCGCGACCGCGAAGGGAACGATGGTGCTCGCCACCGTCAAAGGTGACGTCCACGACATCGGTAAGAACCTGGTCGACATCATTCTCACCAACAACGGTTACAAGGTCCACAATCTCGGAATCAAGCAGCCGATCGACAGCATTCTCAAGGCGTATGACGAACACGGCGCCGACGCGATCGGCATGAGCGGGTTGCTGGTGAAGTCGACCTTGATCATGAAAGAGAACCTGGAGTTGATGAACGAACGTGGCATCAAGGTCCCGGTGGTGCTCGGCGGCGCTGCGTTGACTCGCAAGTACGTCGAAGACGATCTGAAGTCGCTTTATCACGGTCAACTGTTCTACGCGCGCGATGCGTTTGCGGGACTGCATACGATGGACCTGCTCGTCGGAGAAGACGGTAAGGCGGGAGCGGACGCGGAGAAGGGGCGACGGGGCGACGCGGTGAATGAGACCGCGGACGATTTGGAAGATCTCGTGGGCGAGGAGGCGAAGCTCGGCATCCGCAAAACAGCGAAGCCGCGCGTGATAGCCGATACAAGTCACACGACGCGTTCAAACGTCGATCCGAACGTTCCAATTCCCGAAGCGCCGTTTTACGGTTCACGCATCGTCGACGATATCCATCTCGAGGACGTTTTCGCGTACGTGAACGAGACGGCATTGTTCAAAGGCCAGTGGCAGTTCAAGCAGGGAAGAATGCCGGTTGACGAGTACAAGGCGCTCGTACGTGAGAAGGTGAAGCCGATCTATGAGGAACTGAAAGAGCGTTCGATACGTGACGAGCTGCTCGTCCCGCGCATCGTCTACGGTTATTACCCCTGCCAGTCGGAAGGCAACGATCTGATCGTCTACGGCGAGGACCAAATTGAACGCGTCCGCTTTACGTTTCCGCGGCAACCCGCGGGCAAGCACCTGTGTCTGGCAGATTATTTCGCGTCACGAGAGTCGGGTCGCATGGACGTCGTCGCGTTTCACCTCGTGACTGTAGGACGTCGCGCGAGCGAGTATTCGCACCAGTTATTCAAAGCAGACAACTACACGGACTATCTTTACTTCCACGGTTTAAGTGTGGAAACTGCTGAGGCCCTTGCGGAACTGTGGCACCAATGCATTCGTCACGAACTCGGCGTCGCAAATCATGACGCAGGCGAACTGACGCAGTTGTTCCGCCAGCAGTATCAGGGCTCACGTTTCAGTTTTGGTTATCCAGCGTGTCCGAACCTCGAGGACCAGCAAAAACTTTTCACCCTGCTGGAGCCGGGCCGGATCGACGTTTCGCTCACCGAAGAGTTCCAGCTAGAGCCGGAACAATCGACATCGGCTATTATTGTTCACCATCCGGAGGCGAAATACTTCTCGATAGAGTGATCAGTTCAGCACCCAACGTTCAACTGCAAACCACGGATCCGACGGATCCAGCGAATCCAACTGGGGAGGAACTGCAAGTTCTATCCTCATTCGAACGTTTCGCCCTTCGCCTTGTCGAACGGATGAACCGCGGTAAGTGGAAACGGTTTTGGACGTGGTGCCAGAGCACGATGGGCGCGGGTTGGATCCACCTTTCTACTTACAACATCATGAATGTGTACGGTCTCGAAAACGTCGAGGCTGTATCGCGCGAACGTCCCATCGTGCTGGTGGCAAACCACCGATCGTTTTTCGACATGTACGCAGTCTCGACCGTGCTGTTTCGGAATACGAGCTGGCGCAAGCAGCTTTTCTTCCCGGTGCGCGGCCGGTTCTTCTACCAGAACCCGGCGGGACTGCTGGTGAACCTGATCATGGGTTGGTGGTCCATGTATCCACCATTCTTTTCGACGGGCGATCATCCGTTGCCGGAGAAACGTCCGTTTGACAAGTACGCGTTTCGCATTCTTACGAATCTGGCACGAATTGGACCAGGCAACATCATCGGCTTTCATCCGGAAGGGACACGCAACAAGGGAACTGATCCGTATTCGTTTTTGCGGCCGCAACCGGGAGTGGGGAAGTTGATAATGGACGCGCAGCCGCAAGTGATTCCGGTTTTCATCGCAGGCCTTTGCAACAGTCTGCCGCGACAAGTAATGCGAAACTGGAACCGCGAGGACGTCATTCGTATTCACTTCGGGCCGCAACTCGATCTCTCAGAGCATCTCAACAAACCGGATCGACTGCGTACGCATAAAGAGATCGCCGATACCGTCATGCAAAAGATCGCCGAACTCGGCGAACAGGATCGAAAGTTGCTCGGAAAATAAACGATGTCGTTACCACTGGTAATCGTGAATCCGACGTCGGCAGGTGGCAATACGGCGGACGTGTGGTCGCAAATCGCCAGCGATGTGCGTTCGCAATTTGGCGCGTTTCAAAACGTGTTCACCGAGGGCCCGGGACATGCAGTGACGTTGGCGAGCGAAGCAGCGCGAAAAGGCGTGAAGCTGATCATCGCCTGTGGTGGTGACGGAACAGTTTCAGAGGTTGCGAACGGCATTCTCACGTCCGGTAAAGACGTTGAACTGGGTATCGTGCCGAGTGGCACGGGCGGAGATTTCCGACGAACACTCGAAATCCCTGCGCAAAGCCGTGCGGCTGCGCGCGTGTTGCGCACCGGACAAACGCGACAAATCGACGTCGGTCGCGTTTCGTTCGTCGATCACAACGGCGCCGAAGCGATGCGGTATTTTTTAGGCGTGGCCTCCTGCGGTATGAGCACCAAAGTGATCGAGCGCGTGAAGGCCGGAACGCCCGACTGGCTTCCCGTCAACACGCCGAAAAGACTCGGCGGCCGCATCTCGTTTGGCGTTTCAATGTTTCAAACGGCGCTACGCAACAAAGGCACGCGGCTGGTCGTCCAACTCGACGACGAACACGAACGGAACCTTGTAGTAGCAAATCTCTGTATCGCCAACGCGCGTTTCTTTGGCGGTGGTATGAAGATCGCGCCGGACGCAAAATTAACTGACGGGCAGTTTGACGTCGTCGGCATCGGAGACCTGAGTGCGCTGAAGATCTTTACCAGTGCGCCGCGCGTTTACCTCGGCGCACACCTCTCAATGCCGGAAGTGAGCCACGCCCTCGCCCGAAAGGTTGTCGTTCGCCCGCCCGATAGCTCAACCGAAGTACATTTGGAAGTCGATGGAGAACTTCCTGGAAAGCTTCCGGCGACGTTCCAGATAATTCCTCAAGCGCTAAAAGTTCGCAGCGCAGTTTAAGAAAACTCAAACAATAAAAATTTCTTTTCTTCACCTCATCAAAACCCTATGATGCTTGAGTCATGGATGAGCGACGTGCGAAGCCACGTTTGAGCGTGCGTCTCGATGCGGTTTGGCAGGGTGGAGAGGAACGTCACTCTGCTCGCGTCACCGATCTTTCCGAAGGCGGATGCTACCTCGATACCGTGGGAGAGGTAATGAGCGGCGAGATTGTGGCCTTTCGCGTATTGCTTCCTGACGGGGACTGGCTATATCTGGAAGGTGAGGTGCGGCATCACCATCATGGGCTCGGATTTGGCGTTAGGTTCGTCGACTTAAATGAGGAACAGACGGAGAATTTGCACTTCTTGCTAAAGTTGGCGAGTGAAGCTGGACCAGAAGCTGTTATCTCCGCTGATCTGGTCGAAGAGTGACCATTTTCCATTTGTCATTAATCATTTTTCATTTGTCGTTTGCGGAAAACGGAAAATGACAAACGACAAATGACAAACGGAAAATGAGAGTGAGTTCCCCCCAGAACCTCTCACCAAGCGAAGACACACGGCGGCAAGCGGCTTAAAACCAACACATAAATGGCGATTCAAGGCACGTTGAAAACGATGAGTCTGACTGACCTGCTCCAGTTTCTGGCGGCCGGCAGAAAGTCAGGCACACTGAAGTTCGATCGCGAAAACATCAGCAAGCAGGTCTATTTTGAAAACGGTCTCATCGTCGGATCCAAGTCAAACGATCCGCGAGAGTACTTGGGCCAGGTTCTGCTTCATTACGGCAAGGTTGACGAAGCGCAGTTACAAGCGGCCCGCGAGGCCCAGCGCACGTCGGGCGCGAAACTCGGCGAGGTGCTGGTCCAACAGGGATTTCTGACCGAGGATGAAGTACTCGACATCCTCAAGACACGCACGCTCGACGCCATCTACGACCTGTTTGTCTGGAACGAAGGTGAGTTTGAGTTCTACGACGACGAGCCGTTGCCCGAAGATTTGATTCTGATCGAAGTTGAGCCGACCACTGTGATCATGGAGGGAATCTACCGGCTCGACGAGTTGGCTCGCTACAAGACCCTGGTTCCGTCAGATCGAAGCATTGTGGAGCTTGGCGCCGGTTGGACCTCGTCGTTGAAACTGGGCAAGGAATATCGTCGCATTCTTTACTTCGTCGAGAAGCGCATGACCGTTGCCGAGATTTGTTATCACATGCATGCCTCGGCGTTTCATGTTTATGGCCAGCTTTTTACGTTAGTTGGCGAGGGCGTTGCGCGCGTGGCCGGCGAACTTCCGGAAGAGAGCGCGCCCAAGATTGCGAACGTCGAAGATCTACCGGAAAGCGTGACTGAGATGATCTGGGCCGCTCAGCGAAAGCTCGACAGCGATCCTGAAGCCGCGTTGCTGATCGTGCAAAAGGCGTTGCAGCAGCAACCTAACAATGCCGAAGCGCAGAGACTGCTCGTCGACGCGGAAGAAAAATATGTCAAGCACGTTTACGCGAACGATCTCTCGCCAAAGGCCGTGCCGCAGCTTTTGGTCGCGGCTTCCGACCTGACGTTGCAACAGATCGATCCTCAGGAAGGGTTTGTGTTGTCGCGAATCAACGGCTCATGGGATATCCAGTCCATACTTTCGATCTGCCCATTTCGGGAAGCGGACTGCCTGCGCATGATCAGAGACCTGTTGAAGCGCGGGATTATCAGTTTGGGTTAATTCACGAGTTCTTTGGTTTGACCTGATTACGTAAAACCTTCGCGCCACCGGATGCGCGACGTTGCGCCAGCGCGACAACGACCGCTCGCTCACAATCTCAAACCCCGCAAGACTAAACGTTTTTCTCCACCCCTGTTCACGCTGAAACGTGCATGGACCAGTCCGCCCGCGCCATTGCCGATCGTGGGACCAACAAACCATCCGGTCCCACCAGAGCAACGGAATGTCTTCGTAAATGATTGCTAAACCTCCTTCGCGCAACACTCGACTGACTTCGTTCAGCACGAGTACCGCGTCGTGCGCGTGATGAAGAACGTAACAGAGCAGCACCGCGTCAAAAGTTTGGTCCTTCAAAGGGAAATGGCGGCCGTCGTAAGGCAGGAAATTGATGCGCGCGTTGGTGCTGCTGCCGACGTCCAGTCCGACCACTGGCGTGCCCAGCAACCCGGTTAGATGATGCGCGATAAACCCGTTGCCGCAACCCACGTCGAGCACCTTGGCCCGCGGCGGTAGCGTGCGCGCCACTTCCAGCGCCATGTCGTAGGCGCGGCCCACCTTCCGGCGTCTGCGCATGCGCTGGAAACGGCGCTTGATAAATGTGCGTAGACTCATCATCGATCGAGATGAGTGCAAGCGGGGTGCCTTACTTATGATCGCCGAAATTCTGTGATAAACATCAGGTGCAATAAATATGCGTCGCAAATAATTGCCGACAATTGCTGCCGCAGATTTGCTCAGTTTAGAATGCTGGCATGGCTAAACTTCTCATGACTGTCATGTTACTAACGCAAACTCTTCCGGCGGGTTATTGGCCTCTCGAAAAGAGCCAACCCATCATCGATAAAACGCAGACGATCGCTCTTTCACCGGATATTTCAAAACTGACCGACGGTGAAAAGAAAGCCGTCGCGAAGTTGATCGAAGTGGGCCGCATTTTTCAAAAACTTTACGAAGAGCAGCGACATCCGGAAGCACTCTCCTCATTTCGCGCGCTCGAACAACTCGACAAGAGCACCGGTTCGAAGCCAGCTACGCAAAACCTTTTGACGCTCTATCGTCTGTTTCAGGGACCAATCGCCACCACGCTCGATAACAAGCGCGAACAGTTTCTGCCAGTGGAGCCCACGAAACCGGGGAAGAACGTGTACCCGTGGGGCATCACGAAGGAAGCGATCGATCAAAAGCGCGCTTTCATGCCCGAGCTGCTCGACCTGCGAACCGTGGTTCGATCGCAGGTAAATCTTAAGAGCGACATTGACGCACTCAAGAAGTACCCGGTGTTACAAACCCTGCATCCGAAATTGATGATCCAGCTTGCCGGTGTGAGGACGGGCGTGGACTTCCTGTACGCCGTGCCCTACTCAGTTGCTTATGCCGACGATCTGATGAAGGCGTATGGTCTATTGAACGAAGCGGCGGACGCCGTTGAAAAAGACGACTGGGAGTTTGCTCGTTTCCTGCGCAACCGCGCGCGGGATCTGCTTACTAACGATTACGAGTCAGGTGACGCGAGTTGGGTTACCGGCAGATTCAAGAACCTCAACGCGCAGATCGGTTCATACGAGACTTACGACGACGAACTCTTCGGCGTGAAGACTTTCTTTTCGTTCTGCCTGCTTCAAAGCCGGCAACAGGAAACAGCCGCGTTGCGTCAGGCGATGAAGGGAATTCAGGCGCTCGAGGATTCGTTGCCCTACCAGCATCACAAGAAAGTCAAAGAAGACATACCAGTCGGTGTTTACGACGTTGTCGCAGACTTCGGACAGTCGCGAGGCGGCAATACGGCGACGATTCTTCCCAACGAAAGTTATCTCGGACGTCGTTACGGCCGCACAATACTGCTGCGCGCAAACATCATGCGCGACACGAGTATCTTTGAAGGCACCTCCAGTACGTTTGCGGCCGCTGTTGGTGAACAGCAGGCGAAAGCGCTTACGCCTGACGGCAACTTCTACCGCACGCTGTGGCACGAAGTGGGCCACTACCTCGGCGTCGATAAGACCGGCGATGGCCGTGAGCTGGACGAAGCACTGCAAGACAACGCGAACACGATGGAAGAGATGAAGGCGGATCTGGTTTCGCTGTTTGTCGCCCAAGCGTTACACAAGCAGGGCTACTACACTGATGCGCAATTCCGCAGCGTTTACGCCGGCGGCATTCTGCGCGTTTTGCAAAACAATCGTCCCCGTCGCGATCAGCCCTACCAGACGATGCAGCTCATGCAGTGGAACTTCTATCTCGAGAATGGTTTGTTAAGTTTCGATCCGGCGACAAAGACCTTGCGCATCAACTACGACAAGTACCACGAGGTCGTGGGCAAGATGCTCGAGCGAGTGCTGGCTGTACAGTACGCGGGCAACAAGGCGGAGTCAGACAAGTTTATCGATCAGTACACGAAGTGGGATGAAAATCTCCACGCAGCGATCGCGGCGAACATTCGCGCGCAGCAGCGGTATCGCTTCAGGGTCTTCAAATACGCGGCACTGGAAGAGTGACGGGGAGACGGGGAGACACGGAGAAAGAGCCCCGCGTCTCCGCGTCACCGCGTCGCAGATCTCGACCTAGCGTTGGTTTTGAATTGCTTGTTGAGCGATATCGAGGTACGCACGCAGGCGGATTTCCGGAAGCCTAATCCGCTCCACCGCCAGCTTCGCGCGATCGAAATTGCTTAACGCGATCGTTGCCAGCGACGACGACAACTGGGTCGCGATACTGGCGATCATGTTGCCGTTTTGCAGGTTCAGCTCTTCCTGTTCGTAGAACTCCCCAAGAAACCCATCCACGCCGCGTGCGGCGGCGCTGATTTCGTTGAACTGATCTATTAGTGGATCGACGATGTCGAACGCGCGCTTCGCATCGAAACGGGAATACGCTTTCGCGATTTCCAGCAGGGCCTGCATCTGCGCGTGGTCCTGGGCTTGTAGTGACGGTGGCAACAAAGCACGTGCTTGATCCAGAAACACAATCGCCGTGGCCCGCTTGTGTCCCGGTCCGAACTGGGTTACCAACTGTGACAGCGCCTGTGCGCGTTCCTGGGTCGTCGGAAAACTCGCCACGCTTCTGAGAGCTTCCTCTATTTTTCCCTTTGACATTGCGCGATACATCTCTTGTAGGTCGAGATTGTAAAGCGCTTGCTGCCGCTGGTAAGGAGTGGTGACGTGATCGTTCACGATCTGTCTCGCGCGGGCCATGTCGCCACTATTCTGAAGACGGCCCGAGAGTTGAGTGAAGAGTTGTTCTCTTAGTTGCTGCGGCGCCTTCGACAACACTTGAATGACTTCGTCGACGGGCATGTTCATATTGTTGACGGCGTCGTAGTATTCCTGCACTCCCGGGTTCATCGAGTTGTTGATAGCTGACAGTTCGCTAAACTTTTTATTGACAGCAGCCGAGCTTCCATTCTCCAACGTGTCAATCTCTGCCCCCAGCGACTGCAAACCGTGAAGAAGACCCATCGCGTAATGGCGATCCGATGTGTAATGGATCGCCGTTGGAGATTTGAAAGCCAGCGCCTCTTTCAACGCTTTCTGCATCAGCTCACGGCGTTGTTGATCCGACAGGAGAGCCGTACGCCGCGACGAGCCGTTGGTTTCGGCACCCTGGTTGTCACCTGCCGGCCCGGATATTTGAATCAGACCTATGATTAAAGAGGCGGCTTGCGAATTGTTAGTTAAATTCTCGCCGAGCATTTTGTTGGCGACCTCACCAGCCAGTTCGGCTGCCATTTCCGGATTCTTTTGTCGGAGAGTGGCGATGGTGTGGACGAGAGCTGACGAGTATCGCGTCTTGAGATTCTCACGAGCGATTTCGAGCGTACGTTTCGGATCCTTCACAGCAATCTGATTTGCGATCTCCATTTCCATCGCCGCTTCGTTTGCTGCCAGATCGCGCTGATTGCCGTAAGGGTCGGCGAGCGGCGGCATCGAGCGCAGAAAGCTCAACGCCATCTCGGGCTGCCGAGTTGTCAGCGCCTGCACGATCTCATAGCGCAGACTCATTATGACGTGGTAGTTCTTGTTGTACTCCCGGGAAGCCGTATCGATGTTTGCCATCAACTCTTTAAATCCGGTTACCGCATCCGTGAAATACTTCAAAGCCCGCTTGTCATCCGACTCCCACAGCAGCAACGCCGCCTGCATCTGTGCTTTGACTCGTGTGTGAGGCAAGCGCACTTCGGCTATGGTCCCTTCGATCTCACTAAGCAAAGCGAGGCCGCGCGCTTTCAGTACCTCCTGACTCTTGCTTTCTTTGATCTCCTGCTCGGTCGCCGGGCGCAATTCAGTCAGCTCGATCTTGTATTTACCGGCCGGAACCGGTTCACGGCCCAACGGCGTTACTTCTATCAGGTAAGGTGATTTGCTCGCAGTGACAAAGGAAACGTCTTCCGTCCCATCGGTTCCAGTTGGTGAGTCGTATTCAGCGGGTTTCTTGCCGAGTGGATGATGGACGCGTACGACAACGTCGATGCCGCGTTGTTCGATTGTTATCTGGACCAGACTGTTCTCTTCGGCGACTACTTGGAAGGTGTGGGATTGTCCGGCTGAAAGCGTGCGCTCGAGCGGTGTGCCGAGCTGGAGCGTGGGTACCGATGATTTTTGAGCCGCGACGACGCCAATCGACGCACAGACAAGAATTAGTGCCCTAATCCAGCCCATAAAAGCTCCTTGTTTTTGTCTATCTTAATGCCCGAGGTTGACTGTCTTAAGACGCCCCAGCCGGGTAAAGAGTTCCCCGAAGATGGAACTTTATTTACCGAAGGCGTTGCCGCCAAGGAAGTTTTCTCGCAGGTAGACGACCGTCTCGTGCAGGGTCTCGCCGGGATCGCGAGGTTTAAAACTGAGCTCGCGCGCAGCTTTTGAACAGTTCAGGTACCAATAATACTGGGCCATTTCGATCGCGCCGGGCTCAACGGGCGAGGCAAGGTCCCACTGTTTGAAAAACGAATCGACCAATTGGGCTCCGGTGATTGCCACGCGCGACGGCAGCGCCAGTTTTGGCGCGGACACTTTTGTTAGCCGCTCCAGCCGTCCAAAGAACTTGGAAAAGGTCCAGTTTGCGGCACCCAGCAGGTAACGCTCGCCATGCCGTCCTTTCTTCATCGCAACCCGAAAACTGTGCGCCGCGTCGCGCGCATCGACGAAGCTGACGCCGCCCGTGGGCACGGCGCCGATCTTTCGCGCCATGAAGTCGAGGATCGGCTTGGTTGAACTAAGACGATCATCGCCGGGACCAAGTAGCAGACTCGGATTCATGATCACGAGCCGCAGTCCTTTGCCGCTGAATCGTTCAAGCGCCGCCATCTCCTGATAAGCCTTGCTGGCGTAGTACGGCCAGCGCGAGATGATGTCGAGCGGTTGCGTGAAGGTTTCGTCCGGAACAGTGTCGCCATCTTTCGTGACTGCGATCGTGCCGCTGGTCGAAGCGAGGACGATCGTCTTAACGCCCCCCGCTTTGGCGGCGTCACAAAGCAAGCGCGTGCCTTCGACGTGAATGTCGTACATCGAGCGGGCGTCTTCGCGTTCGCGCGAGACTTTGCCTGCGAGGTGATAGATGTCGCTGATTCCTTCGACGGCGCGTTTCGTGTCGTCAGCGTTGGTGATCGATCCGGCAAAGGTTTCGACACCAAGATCGACGAGCCAATCGGGTATCGATGTGGCCATGACGCGAATGTCTTTCGCGCCGTCCTCGATTAGTTGCCGAACGAGGTGCGAACCAAGAAAGCCGGTACCGCCAGTGATCAGCGTTGCTGCGCGTTGTCGTTTCTCGATGGCCGCGCGGCGCTTGGTCCCGGTTGTGACCATGCGCGCCGTGCGTTTGCCTGAAGTTTTAGAAGGCATCACGTTTGGTGCTTCGTGCTTTGTAGTTAGTGCTTTGTCAGTAGTCAGTGGTCAGTAGTCAGCTGTGGAAACCACGGACAACGGACAACGGACTACTGACAAAGCACTAAGTACAAAGCACTAAGTACCAAGTACTGCGACTGTAGGTTCTTCGGCCACATCCATCTGGGTCTTGCGTTCGGCTCGCCATTGTTTGCGCAGCAGTTTTGGATCGAACTGGTGTCGCGTGCGATCGCGCAGGTTTACCACCTCGTGCCGCACGCGCGCGGCGATCAGCCGGTACGCTTCGGCGCGCGGCATGCCTTTCGTCATCTCTTCCAGTTCTTCAATCTCGAGGAAACGACCGATGCGCGCGCCGATGTTGCGGTTCTTGATGATCGTTGTTCCTTTGGGCATCGCCTCGTACGTCCCGTCGAGAAACATCGGCAGAATGCCGACGCGCGCGTGCAGCGCGAGGTAACCGACAACGGGCTTGTAGTCGGCCATGATGCCGGTCATCGAACGCGTGCCTTCGGGGAAGATCAGCGCGTTGTAACCCTGATCGAGGAACGAGCGCGCGTGCCGCAAGGACTGTCTGAGCGAACCTGTTCGTTCCATGGGAACGAGGTTCGTGAAGTTCTCCATGACAGCGCGTTTGTACTTCGTGTCGAAGAAGTAATCGGCAGCAGCAAGCGCGACCATGTCCGTACCCGCCTCGCCGAGCGCCATCTTCGTCAGGCCCATGTCGAGGTGAGAACAATGGTTCGCGGCGACGATGAAATTCGTGTGCGGCGGAATGTTTGAGCGTCCTTCGTAGTAGGTCTTGAGAAACTGGTCGTAGAGGAAACGCTGGAGGAGGTCGCCTGCTTTCGTGCCGGCTTTTTGCACAAACGATGGGATATGAATCTCTTCGTCTTTCTCACGATCGGCAGTTCGCACTTCCTCTTTAACCGCAGCGCCGCCCCGACGGCTCACCACGGTCGTCAACTCGCGAATGTCCTGTATCTCGTTGAATCGCTCGGGCGCCGAGATCGAGCCGCCTGCGCCCTCGATCGCCGTTCCGAGTTCGACAAACATCAGGCTATCGAAACCGAGATCGCTCAACCGCGTGTCGATCGAAATTTCAGATCGCGGACGGTTCGCGACGTTCGCCACGAGCCCCATCAGCCACACCGAATCTGCGTCGGCGACTTCACGCGCCGTCGACTTTCGACCTGACTTCTGCGTCTCTTCGAGCGACTCCAGGATCTGGACCACTTCGCGCCGTTTCACTTTGCGAGTCGCGGTGCGCGGCAGTTCGATGTCGGTGAAGTGCATCACCTTGACGCGTTTGTAGTAGGGCAGGGAAGCGGAAACTTCGCGGAAGTGCTCCTCGACCTGGCGATGCAACGCCGCGCGTGAAAGCGAAATGTCGTATTCGTCGTCGGCAACTACCAGACATGCGACCTTCTCGCCGATGCCGTCAGCCAAACCAACGATGCTGAGTTCTTTGACGTATGGCGAGTTTTGGTAAAGCTCTTCGAGTTCGTCGGGATATACGTTCTTACCGTTCGTATCGACGATGATCTCTTTTGAGCGGCCCACGAGGTAGAGATTGCCGTCGTCGTCAACGCGTCCGAGATCGCCGGTGTAGAGCCAGCGTTCGACGAGCGTTTTTTTCGTTGCGGCTTCGTCTTCGTAGTAGCCCAGCATGATGTTTGGACCACGCGCGATCACTTCGCCGACACCGGTCGCGTCAGGTTCCGCGATGCGCACTTCAACGCCCGGTAACGGTTTGCCTACAGTGCCACTCAGCATGCGATTCTCGGGACGCGTGACGGTAAGCACTGGGGATGCCTCCGTTAATCCATAACCTTCAAGAATGGTGAAACCGAGACCATAAAAATCGCGCTGAATCTTCTCGCTCAACGCGGAGCCGCCGCTGATGAAGTAACGAATGCGGCCGCCGAGTCCTTCGTGAATCGGATAGAAGAGCACCTGTCCGGCGTTCACAGCAGTCTTGTCGCGCAGCCAGGCGTTGGCGCGGATCAGATGGTCTGCCGTTTTACCGATCCAGTCACTGCGTTCGTAAAGCCGGTTCTTGACGCGGCGATGAAGCAGTTCCCACAATGCCGGCACGCCGACCATCCCCGTTACGTGTCCGTTCTTAATCGCACGTGCGAGTGCGTCGCTCGTGAGTTCCGGAAGATAGGTAATCTGCGCACCGCGACTCAGCGGAGTAAGAAAACCGGTTGAAAACTCAAACGTGTGATGCAACGGAAGGACGGACAACACGCCGTCGCTCGTGCTCATGTCGAATACTGAGGAAAGCATCGACACCATACTCGACAGATTTCGATGCGAGAGCATCACGCCTTTCGGTTGGCCTGTCGTTCCGGACGTAAAGATCAACGAGGCAACACTCTGAGCATGTGCTTTTTGCGGCAGCAGTGCGATGCGTTCGTCTTCAGTCTGTTCGTCAGGAAGCTCGAATACTTCGTCGTAGGTCCAAAAGCGAGTCAGACCTTGTTCTTTAAGTCGCTCTTGTAGATCCGGATGGTCCTCGACGATGGCCTGGCTGGTAATGATGCCCGCTGCATTGCCGGCGCGCGCGAAGTTCAAGATCTCACTCGTAGAACTCTCGGGATCGCAAGGGATGCACGTCGCGCCAGCCTTCAGGACGCCGAAATACGTCATGCCCCACTCCGGTGCGTTGCTGCTGACGAGCATTACGCGGTCGCCCTGCTTGATGCCCTGACTCGCAAGGAACCCCGCCACGCGCGTAGCGAGCTCGCGCAGATCGGCATAGGTGTATTGCTCTTTGCGACCGTCGCGTTCGATGCGCATCGCGACGCGCGTGGCGTGACGCTTCGTCGACGTTTCGAATAGTTCCAGCAGATCGCGATACGTGTAGACGCGCTTCGGTTGCGCCCGCATCTCGTCTTCCAGAGTCGGGAATACCCACTTCGTCAGTCCCGGTAAGTGAATGTTGAGCCAGTAGTCGTACCAGTCAAACTTTTCGGGATTCCAGGTCAAAAAGGAGCGTTCGTCTTCGCTGATTCGGTCGAACAACGAACGCACGTTGTCGGAGCGAAAGACATACGCGTTCTCAACCGTAAATGGCCGAAACATGTCGAATGCTTCGGTCGTTTCTCGCGTCAGCTCTTCAACGCGTTCGACGTTGGTTTTTACGAGATCGATTACCTCGCCGAACCGCCCGCCGCCCCAGCGTGGTCGCACTCGATCCAGCAACGATGAGGCTTTCTTCGCCGCGGAATTGAACATCGGCACGGAAGTTCGTTCGTACTGCGACGTCGAAACGGGACGCGGCTCCATGCGCGCGGCGATCTGATTGAAAAACTTGACGCCGGTCTCTTTCTCCTGAAAGTGCTTACGCTTATCCAGACCGACGAGGCCGATGATTCGCTCCATGTTGTTGGGATTCGAATCGCCAGTGGCTGCCTGGAAGACGAGTCGTGGTTCTTCAACACAAGCCTGCGCGGAAACCGCGAGCATCACGGATGCGACTTGGTCGACCGGCGTGATGTCGAGGATCAGTTTATCGTTCGCGGGAATCTGCGTTTGGCCTTTGCGAATCAGGAAGATGATCGGCGCAGTGGTCGTAAAGCCTTCGTTCCAACCCGGGAACGGGTACGACATTGCCGACTCGACGATGCTGGGCCGCACGATGCTGCGAACGATGTCATTTTCGGCGGCGACGAGTTGTTCGCCAAGCGACTTCGTGTAGGTGTAAATATTGGGCCAACCCCAGTATGCTGCGCGTTCGACACCGAGATCGGTTAGTCGTGTTCGCGTCCAGACTTTTCGCTCGCGCGCGACGGCCAGACCGAGTGCATCGGGATCGTCTACGTCGCGTCCTTCTTCCATTAGCCGTTTACGAGCGGATTCGCGAAAACGCGCGGCCATCATCGCGTCGCGTGCTTCGTCTCGAACGCGATCGGCAAGCTTCGCGCAGTCCGCGATCTCCTGTTCGACGGAGAACTGAACGCCCTTCATCTCCGGCTCGTTGTGACGCGGGAAGTAACCAAAAACGGGGTCGCTTTCCCAAACGGCTCCGGCTCGATTACCCGCGACGAAACAGGTCGACACATGGACCAGCGCGGGTCGTTTCATTCGCTTTGCAAAAGCGATCACATTTTGCGTGCCGACGACGTTCGTCCGCAGGCCGCTTTCGAGTGTGGGATTGAAAGTTACGTTGCCGGCGGAGTTGATGATGATGTCGATATCGTCGGCAATCGCCTGCGCTTCTTCTTCGCTGTAACCGAAGTTGGTTTCGGCGATATCGCCGCCGCGAACGACGACCTTATCGTTGACAAAGCCCTCGAGTGCGCTGCCGTAGCGCTCGCGCAACGGATCGAACGGCGGCGCGGTGATGATGTTGTTCCAGAATCGTGTTTCGGACTCTTCCCGCGAACGCGCGCGCACCGTGAGATAGATCTTTCCGATGTTCGGAAAGCGATGCAGCAACATACTGAGCGTCACCTTACCGAGGAAGCCCGTACTTCCAATCAGGAAGATCTTGCGGTCGTTGTAAATCTCGGTCGGAGAGAGCTTCATTTTATACGTGCTTTGAACTTTGTGCTTTGAACTTTGTTTGCTTGCCCATAGGGCAACAAAGTACCGAGTACAAAGAACAAAGCTCCTTACTCCATGTCTGCGACGGCGATCACTGGCTGATGCAGCATCGTGATCTGCGCTGAATTCCCCATATAACTTCGCGCCATTGCGATCGCTTCGGTCAGGTTGTCTGCGCGTTCCCAACCAAGCATCGCCGGCACGTGCGCATTTTCTGCACCGGCGGCGATCACGCGGCCCACATGCTGGCGACCATTCTCGCCCCAGTACCACATGAAAAACGGATGCGCGCCGTGATAGGCGTTGCCGCGGCGGTACATCTCGATGTAGCTCGGATTGTTTGCAAACTCGCGTTCGTACTTCTCGCGCAGCACGAAAGCGTCACGAGTCTCCGGAAGTAGACGATTGAAAAACTCGATGTAGCTCGGATGAAAGTCGTGATCAAATTCGTCGTAGCACGGGTGATTGATGATCATCACGCCGCCCTTCTTCAACAGCGGCTTGTTGCGATAGAAATTGAAGTGATAACCGAGCGCCATCACCTGGACCAGCAACGGATTCAAAATCGAATAAACGTTGTAAGGTGAGATGTCGGGAATGCCGGTGATCAGAATGTCGGCCTGACCACGGATCGGAATCGCGTACTGTTCGAAACCTTTCGCGACGATGCGCTCGTGGACCGGTTCAGTCTTTCCCGCGTGGCACGCGATCATCTCGTACTGCGACGGTCGCGAGTGCAAGAGCTTCCGGCGTGCTTGGCGCGGCAGCTTGTTCATCGTGTACCGCATTGCTTCAAACTTCATGCGATCGAACGCGCTAAAGTCGTCTTCATTGCGCAACAAAAAGTCCATGTCTGCGCCGTACATCCGATTGTTGATGGCGGTTTCGATGTGGAAGACGTTTAGCGTCTCGTCGACGATCTTGCCGAGTTTGATGACCTTGTGATTCAACGCGGACCGAGCCGGATCCATGTAACTGTCTGAATCGCGGATCGTCTGCGGATCGTGGTGCATGCGCAACGACTCGTAATCACAAAGTCCAACTGCGACTGACTTGTGACCACCGTCCATCGGCACCAGATTAATGTTGACGTAAATCAGCAGGTCGCTTTCGGCAGCACGGCGATTCAGTACGAGTGGATCTTTGTGACGTGTCTCGCCGATCTTGATCAGACCATCGGCCCATTCGGCGTCGTGGTTGTAATAGCGGTCCGGGTAGTAATCGGCAAAGATTCGCGGCCCAGACATTCGCTTCATCTCCCACTCAGTCATCTTCCGGTGCAGCGAGTTGGCGATGATGATGTGGACGTCGTCGACACCATGACCGGCGAGCATGTCGCAGACGATTTCGAGAATTGTCTGGCGAATGTCGGGTGTGGCCATCGGCGGCAAGGGAAGACTGATGTCGTCAACGGCGATCGTAACGCGCATGCCGGGTTCGAGCTGCGCGAACAACGGATCGCAGCCGTGGGGGTGATTGAGCGCGTAACGGATCGCGGCCTCGCGGTTCGGCAGTCCCTTGATCGACGGATTTGGATAAAGAACTCGCGTACCGATCGGTAAATCTTCCAGGATGAAGTCTTCGCCGGACGGAATGATGCGCGGAGCGCTATCGCGGTCGATGTAGACGACCGATTCGTGGGTTTTTCTTCTGAGTTGAAGCGCCATAGGTCTTTCCAGCTCTTGTGCCTTTTGGCCTTTTTTTGTGCCTCTTGTGATTCTATTTTAAGTTCAGTATCGGCCAGTCGTGATGAAGTGCGGTTTGCCGCAACCTCATGTCGGGATTGATTACAGCCGGGTGTCCGACGATCGACAACATCGGCAGGTCGCTCATGCTGTCGGTGTAAGCGAAAGAATCGCTCAGGCTGATGCCCTCACGTTCCGCGTAAGTCCTGATCCAAGAGGCCTTCGTGGCTGCGGCCATCACGGGTGGCAAAAGCCGCCCTGTGGCGATGCCGTTCACAAATTCCAGCCGGTTTGTGACGTATTCCGTGATTCCCAGGTGCTCCATGAGCGGTTTCACCGACAAGTCTAGAGCGCCCGTTATCACGACTTGTCGCAACCCCAGGCTGCGCGACTTTTCAATCAGCTCGTAAGTGCCCGGAAAGACCGCGGGCTTGATTACGTTTTCAAATAGATCCTGTGCGAAATACCGGAGCCGGTCTTCTGACTGGCCCTTGTAACGCTTGAAATAGAGGTCGTTAAAGACTTTTCGGCTATACTGGTCCGTGACCGCGAACACCGGAAGGCTCAGAAACGTGGCCGCGCTCTTCTTGAAACTGGCCATCAGCCCCTGCTGGCGGCCCGCGTAGAACGAGAGGGTGTGCACCAGGTTTGTGCTCACCAGCGTGCCTTCAAGATCGTAGAATGCTGCCCCCGCCAACGCGCTCCTCCAGCGATTAGGTGAGCCACTATACCGTAATTCATTTGATTTTGAACAACCGAAAGCAAAAGTATTACAAACTGTATAGCGATTCTAGACAATCGGAGGGCCTTGAATGGTAAATCTTAAGAAAAGCCAGCAAAAACGACGATTTGCCTTGATTGGATGTGCTGTTTTTTCTATTGCATTGACTGGTATTTCATGCGACCGAGGTGGACCGGAAACGACCACCAACCTCACGGGTGGGACTGACGCCAAAATAGCGGCCGACCGTCTTACCGAAGCTGAGGCGCTGTGGGAGGGACGCGAAGATCTGGCCAAGGTGAGAGTGGCGGTGGCAGCGCTCCGGCAGGCCAGAACCGCTGATTACAGCAACTACGAAGCGGCGTGGAAACTGGCCCGGGCGAGCTTTTACGTTGGCGACCATACAGAGAACGACGACGAACGCGACAACATGTTTCGCGGCGGCACGGAAGCCGGAAAATCGGCGGTAAAACTCCAGCCGGACAAACCGGAAGGCCACTTCTGGCTCGGCGCGAACTACGGCGGGGCTGCGTCCCACAGCACCATCGCGAACCTCTCGAGTTTTAATGACATCAAGACGGAGATGGAAGCGGTGCTGAGGATCGATGAGACTTATCAGGGCTACAGCGCATACCTCGGTTTGGGCCGGCTCTACTTGCAGGCGCCGCGGATGTTCGGCGGCGACACTTCAAAGGCGATTGAGTATCTCGAGAAGGGTGTGAAGCTCAATCCGAATCACTCACTCATGCGCTATCACCTGGCGCAGGCGTACGAGTCGGACAATCGGGATGGGGAAGCTAAAAAGCAACTCGAAACGGTGATGGGCACGACGCCCGATCCGAAATACATGGCCGAACACAAAGATGCCGTGGAAAAGTCGAAGAAATTGTTGGAGCAGATTGAGGCGAACCGGCGTTGATTCAGTTATCGATTTAGCCTGCGAATCTCGTCGAGGGTGCGTTTGTGCTGTTCGAGTTTCTGACCGGCTTCAGCGAATTTACCTTGCGACATCAGTCGTTGGTAATCGTCAAACTCCAGAATTGCGCGGTTGATTAACTGTTGCATATTCTGAGCCGGCGTTGCAGACGGAGTTGGCGGCTGCGGTCCGTCGCCTGGAGTTTCCTGGCCTGAGGGAGGCGGGGTCGGCGCTGTGGCGGCTTCGCCAAAGAGATTGTTCATCGCGTCCGCAAACGTTGGACCATGCGCCAGTTTTTCCTGCGTCGCCAGCACTACCAAACGCAATTCCGGCATCGGACTCCGTTCCGCCTGCAAATAGATCGGCTCGACGAAGATCAACGAACGACCGATCGGTATCACCAGCAGATGCCCGCGAATTACGCGTGACCCTTGCGCGTTCCAGAGTGTGAACTGGCTCGACAGTTGCGCGTTCTGATCAATACGCGCCTCGATGTTTGTTGGACCATCGATGAGTCGTGAGCTGGGAAAGTTGTAACCCACCAGCTTCCCGTAGTTTTCGCCGTCGCTGCGTCCAGCCATCCAGCCGATCATGTTGTTTCGACTCGCCGGTGTGAACGGCAGTATCAGCACAAACTCGTTCTTCTGCTGCTCGCCCGGCAACTGCATCAACACGAAATACGGATCGATCGGGGCTGACTGCTGCTTTCCTTCGTTGTTGACGGTGACGTGCTGCGCGACGCTCCACACGTCTTCGCGCTGGAAAAAGACCTTCGGGTTCTGCGTGTGGTAGAGGCTGTAGACCTCGCCCTGCGCGCGTATCAGTGTTTCAGGATAACGAACGTGCGAGCGCAGATCGGCAGGCATTTCACTCGCTTCGCGAAATAGGCCGGGAAAGATGCGCCGGTAGGCGGCGAGCAAGGGATCAGCGTTATCGAAAACGTAAAAATGGACTGTTCCGTTGTAGGCATCGATTACTGCCTTGACGCTGTTGCGAATGTAGTTTATCGAGTGTCCGGCGACGTCGTGATGTGCAGAGTACGGGAAGTAAGACGATTCCGTGTAGGCGTCCATCATCCAAAACAGACGCCCTTCGTTACTGACGACAACGTACGGGTCTCGATCGTATGTCAGGAATGGTGCGACGCCGTTAACGATGTCGCGGATCGTTCGTCGCATCAGGACTCGGCTTTCACTGGTTACATCGTCAGAAAAAGGTAACTTTGACAAGTCCCCGAGGCCCCAGGCCAGCAGCATGCGCCGTCCCCAACCGCCGACGCGAATTCCACCCGTGCCCTGATACTTCGTCGTAGCGTTCGTATCGCCCTGCGGATAGTCAAACTCCTGAGTCCGCGTGTTGACGTAAACATAGCGGTCCGTCAGTTCACCGAAATAGATCTCCGGCCGCGTGATTTTTAGCTCGGGTGCAGATGATTGCACCGGCATGTTTGAGAAGACAAAATGCGGCAGACCTTCCGGCGTGAAGCCGTTAGCGGTGTTCATCGTGATGCCATAGCCGTGCGTGTAGATCAGTCGTTCATTGATCCAGTTGCGCGATTGCTGCGGCAGCTTTGAATCGTTGATCTCACGCGGCGCGGTCATCATTTGACGCGTGTGGCCGCCAATGACGTAACGATCGACGTCGACGTCGGGAAAGTCGTAGTAAGTGCGGATGGCCTGCACTTGTCGCAGTGCGTCCTGGAGGGCCCGCCAGTCCCACAGCCTAATGTTCTCGAGTGTTTCGCGGTTGTTGTTGATGTCGATCGCTGCGGTTGATGGATCGGGATCAAACTCACGAGTCTCGATCTGATCGAGTCCAAAACCGCGCCGCGTCCATTCGATGTTGTGACTGATGTACGGCGTTTCGCGTTCGAGTTCATTGGGCTTAACGATGAAACTCTGTATGTACCACGGGATCAGGACCACGCCGATGAGATAGACCGCGACCGGAATCGCGATCGCGATAAGTAACAGACTAAAGCGGCGCGCGACGAAGGCGTTCACGAGCGAGATAATCGCCGCGATGATGAGCGCTATCGAGACGAAGAGCAGCGCGGGAAGCGTGTAGTTTGCTTCCGTGTACGTAACACCGGAAAAAGTCGCATGGTCCTGCCAGAGAAACGGAAAACGCGAAAGGTATGTGCGCCAACTTAATACCAGCAGGACGAGGGCCAGGGCGCAACAAACTGCGCGAAAAGCCGCACCCGAAGACCAGCGCACGCTCGGCTTGAGTACTGTTTGCG
Source organism: Pyrinomonadaceae bacterium (assembly GCA_035646355.1). Lineage (GTDB taxonomy): Bacteria > Acidobacteriota > Blastocatellia > Pyrinomonadales > Pyrinomonadaceae > PSRF01. Next base: position 26,822 of record DASRPN010000067.1, read on the forward strand.
GAAGCCCGAGCAGCGAATAGAGAATCGCCGCGATCAGAATGATGAACGTTACGCCGAGCAGCCACGAACTGAGCGCGTCGTAAAGTGGTAATGAAAACAGGTAAAACCCGAGCGACTTGCCGAAAATTGGATCGTGAAAAGTGGTTGCGGGCTGGTGCCAGTAGAGTGCGAACCGTCGCCAGTCGTCCTTGAGATCGAAACCGTAGATTAGACCAAACAGTATCGAAACGCCCCAGCCGAGTGGGCGAATGAATTTCGCTGGTGAGAATTGAAACGGTTGATTGTTAAGAATGATTGTGCGGTTTTCGAAGGCGTACGCGCCAAACAGTCGTTGAAAGAGCAGGAAAGTCGCGCTTAACAGCAACGCGGTCAGAACTGTAAAGACCGCGAACAGCGAGAGTTTCGTCTTGAACACGTACCAGTAGACTGACGAGTAACCGAGTGAACCAAACCAGAGGGCAGAAAGATAAACCGAGATTATTCGCGAGAACGAAAAGAACAGAATCAGGGCAGCCACGATGATCCAGATCAGGAACCGTCGCCTTCTGGGTGGGCCAACCTCGATTACATCTATATCGTTCGCGTTCACTCGCTGTAGGATACATTTAATAACTGTTTGGCTCAATGTGTTTTGGGCTCTGTCAGTGGTCAGTTGTCCGTTGTCAGTTGTTGACATGACTGAACCGACCACTGACTACTGACCACGGACCACTGATTTACGGTGCCAAAGTAGTCCGGTTCGTGTGCTGCCGTGTATAATCGCCTCGTTTGCCCCGTTCGCGGTGTTTACCTACAAATGCTGACGCCAGAAACAATTCTGCAAGGCCGGTATCGCATCGTCCGTCAACTCGGGCAGGGCGGAATGGGCGCAGTTTACGAGGCCATCGATCAACGACTCGATACGACAGTGGCGTTGAAAGAGACATTGTTTGCCGATGAACGTTTACGCAAGCAATTTGAACGTGAGGCACGACTCCTGGCGCGGTTGCATCATCCCGCGCTTCCGCGAGTCAGCGACCATTTTTCCGAGGGCGACGGTCAGTTTCTCGTCATGCAGTTCATCCCTGGCGATGATCTCTCGGAGAAGATGGCGCGCAAGCGCGGACCGTTTCCTACGGATCAGGTCCTGACCTGGGCGGATCAACTGCTCGACGCGCTCGACTACCTCCACACGCAAGACCCGCAGATCGTCCATCGCGACATCAAGCCCCAGAACCTGAAACTGACGCCGCGCGGACAAATAATTCTCCTCGACTTCGGTCTCGCAAAAGGCCAGGCCGGCGACATTTCGCGAGTGACGACGTCGGCCAGCATTTTCGGTTACACGCCAAACTACGCGCCGCTCGAACAGATTCAAGGACTCGGCACCGACTCGCGCAGTGATCTTTATTCACTCGGGGCCACGCTCTATCACCTGATGACGGGCGTGAAACCGCCTGACGCTTTGTCACGCGCTGCCGCAATGGTCAACGGTCAGCCGGATCCTTTGCAGATGGCAAGTGTTGCGAACGCGGCGGTCCCGTCTGATGTCGATACTTTTCTCGCGAAGGCGATGGCGCAAAATCGCGATCAGCGATACGCCACGGCCGCTGACATGCAGAGAGATCTTCACTCAGCGAGTCGTGTTGCCACTGTTGTCGATCGCGGTGAAGCGCAAACCGTACTGTTTCCGCCTGCGGCGTCGAGCACTGTTGCGGCGATTCCGACCGAAACTGTGGCGGGGCGCCAGACGGTTCCTGTTGGCGAAACGACTGTGGTGAAGCCTGTCACCGAACGTAGACGCATCTTCCCATGGGTCGCTTCCAGTGCGGCTTTGATCTTGCTCGCGTGCGGTGTCATGGCATTCTTCGCGCTTCACGACCGCAACGGCTCCGTGGTCCAAACTCCAACGCCCGCTGAAACCTCTGCCACTGCGACGCCCAGTGTCGCGCCGACACCAGAAGATCAGGCGCAAGCTCAAGCCGAGGAAGACGACGCCGAAGAAGAGAAGTCCAGCGCGCCGGTTGCGAAGAAGCCTGAGAAAGCAGACCGCGCCGAAGCACAAAAGAAAGCACGTGAAGCTGACGCAGCACGCGCTGAGGCGGAAGCTGATGCGCCGGCGCACTCCGATCCGCAAGTCGATCCGCAGGTGCCGACGCCGCCCGAGGTGAATGCTTTTCCGCGACCGCGCAAACCAACGACTCGAGTGTTGCCTGGCGGGGTCACGATTCGTAACTTCCCGGACGGTTCACAAATGATTTCCATGCCCGATGGAACGCGCGTGTTTGTAAATCCTGATGGCAAGCGCACGGTGCTGAATCCGCGACGTGCGCCGCGTCAGCAGCAACCTCGTCAGCAACAACCGCCACCTACTCCAACGCCTTAATGTGTGTTGGCGTTTGAATCTTTCCCGCAAAGGCGCAAAGGCGCAAAGCAGGAAAGGCGGCAAGGACCTTAGATGCTTTCTTTGCGACTTTGCGCCTTTGCGGGAAACTTCTTTGGTCCACGAGGGGAGAAAACAATGAAAGCGTTAAGAGCCACACGGATCGTTTTTGTATTCCTCGCAGTTTGTGTCGCTATCGTTGCACTCGTTGCACCCGCTGGCGTGTCGGTGCGTGCGATCAATGCCAGTGATAGCCGCCGCGCAGCTTCAAACATCCGAGTCGCTCCGCCGGCGCCTGTCTTCAACGACAAAGATCGAGTCGCCGAACTCGCGCAACGACGTGAACGTGTGGCCCAGAGCGTCGGTCCGAAAGGGCTGGTGATTCTATTCAGTACTGAACCGCGCAATTATGCAAACGACGTCGACTATCCTTATCGCCAGGAAAACAACCTCTACTACCTGACGAACCTGAAGCAAAAAAACGCGACACTCGTGTTGTTGCCTGGCAACACGAAACATAAAGAGATCCTGTTTCTGCCGCGACGGAGTCCGTTGAGTGAAACGTGGAACGGACACATGTATAGCGCCGAAGAGGCGCACCAGTTGTCGGGTGTTCGCGAGATCTGGCAAAACACAGAGTTTCAACCGTTCATCACGGCTTTGCGGAATCGGCAGCCGTACCGACCAAAACCGGAAAACATCTTTATGTCGGATCTGCCTCGCGACATGGCGCTGAATAACGATCATGGTTTCAATACGTTGTTTGACGCGGCGGCCAAAGGCGAGGCTGGGTTGTACATGCTGATGCCGGGAAGTCGCGAAAGCCGCGAGTACAGGAACGAGCAGCGTTTTGCTGCGGACTGGGGTACGACCGCTTCTGGCTATGGCATTCGCAATGCCTGGAGCATCTTTACTGAGATGCGTTTGGTGAAGTCGCCGATGGAGTTGCGGATCATGCAGCATGCGATCGACATCAGTATCGAAGCTCATCAGCGCTCTTGGGTGTCGGCGATTAACGCGAAATGGGAATACGAGGTCGATGCCGAGGTCGCGTACACGTTCAAGCTTCGCAACGCAGACAACTGGGGTTATCCCGACATCGTCGGTTGTGGTCCAAACGCGACGACGCTTCACTACATTGAATCGCAGGGTCCGGTGAAAGCCGGAGACTTGATTCTGATGGATGTCGGCGCTGAGTACGATCATTACACGGCCGACATCACTCGCACGTTCCCGGTCAATGGAAAGTTTTCGCCGGCGCAGGCCGCGATCTATCAGATCGTTTACGACGCGCAGGAAGCAGTTGCTGCCGCTTCAAAACCCGGCGCAACGCTTTCGGACGTTAATAGAGCGGGAACAGAAGTTATCAAGGACGGTCTGTTGAAGTTGGGATTGATCACCGATCGCAATTCGAGCCAGCACCGGCTGTGGTTCATGCACGGAACGTCGCACTGGCTGGGCATGAACGTTCACGACGTTGGTGGTGGGGCGAGGTTTGTGCCGGGAGTTGTGTTCACCAACGAGCCGGGGATTTACGTTCGTCTTGACGCGTTGGACCAGATGCCACCGGGTTTTACTCCGTCTGAGTGGGAAAAATTCGTCGCCGCGGTGCGTCCAGCATTTGAGAAGTACAAAGGGATCGGCGTCCGCATCGAAGACGACATGGTAATCACGGGGAACGGCGTCCGCTGGATGAGCGAAGCCCTCCCGCGAAAGCTCGCGGACGTCGAAGACTTCATCGCGAAGGCCCGACGCCAGTCAGAGTGATTTAATCGATCCTACTTCGCACTCGCCAGCGCGGCTTTGATCGCGCGGCGGGTGTGGACCTCGGCCAGGTGGCGGCGGTAGTCGCCGGAGGCGTAGAGATCGGTGGTCGCGTTGATGTTGTCGCACGCTTTTGCTGCCGCCGCTGCGATGGTTTGCTCGTCGAGCCTTGCGCCCGCGAGAGCGGCTTCTACACCCTGCGCGCGGAAGGCTTTCGTCGACACACCTGTGACACCGACGCCAGCGCTGGAGCATGAGCCATCGGCGTTCAAACCGAGGTGGACCGCGACGCCGACCACGGCGTAACCCGACGCCGGATGTGGCACCTTTTGGTAAGCCTGTCCAAAACGTCCCGACGGCTTCTTAATACGAATCTCACGCAGTATCTCGCCAGGCTGAATATCCGTCGTTAGCAGATCGATAAAGAACGAGTCGGTCTTCACGGTTCGTTCACCGTTTGGTCCTGTCAGCACGAGCTCTGCGCCAAGCGCGAGCGCCGCTGCCGGCCAATCGCCCGCCGGATCGGAATGGGCGAGGCTCCCGCCGATCGTTCCTTTGTTCCGCACTTGAACGTCGCCGATCCTTCCCGCGCACGCAGGCAACAACGGACAGATATTCTTCAACAGATCCGACGATTCGAGTTGATAGTGCGTGGTTGTGGCACCGATCAATATCTGGTCGCCTTCTTCACGAATGTAGGCGAGCGACTTGATCCGCGCGATGTCAACCAGCAATTGTGGCTGCGCAAACCGTAACTTCATGGCTGGAATCAGACTGTGACCGCCGGCCAGCACCTTCGCGCCATCCGGATCGGCAGCCAGCAACGAAACAGCTTCTTCGAGGGTAGCGGGCGCCTGGTAATCGAATTGTGCGGGAATCATTTCATGCTCTCCTATCGTCAGTGGCCTTTGATAACGCGCCAAATGTTCTCGGGCTTGATCGGCATATCGAGATGCTTCACTCCAAACGGCGCAAGCGCGTCGATGACTGCGCCAACAATCGCAGGCGTGGCGCCGATCGTTCCAGCCTCGCCGACTCCCTTCACGCCAAGTGGATTAACCGGCGTTGGCGTCTCGGTGCGATCGAGTTCAAAGTTCGGAACATGCGACGCGCGTGGCACCGCGTAGTCCATCAAAGTGCCCGTAACCAACTGTCCATCTTCGTTGTAAACAACTTCTTCAAACAGCGCCTGTCCGATCGACTGCACGATGCCGCCGTGCACCTGTCCATCTACGAGCAGTGGATTGATCACCCGGCCGCAATCGTCCACGGCGACGTAACGAAGAAACTCAATGTCACCCGTTTCGCGATCGACTTCCACAACCGCGATGTGCGTTCCGAAGGGGAACGTGAAGTTTTTGGGTTCGAAGAAGTAGGTGGCGGAAAGCCCGGGCTCGGTGTCTGGCGGGAGATCCTTCGCGATGTGCGCTGCAAGCGCAATTTCCTGAATGCTCACACTCGAGCGGCCTTCAACGTCCGGTTCCGGCAGAGCGCCGGCGGGCGCCTGGCCGACCGGCACAACGGGTTCGGATACTCCGGTGGCCGCTGCGGCTGCCGTTTTCTGCAACGAGTACTTCCCGCCTTCGAAGGAGAGTCGCGTTGCATCCGCCTGCAACATGTGGGCGGCGATCTTGTCCGCTTTCTCCTTCAACTTCTGAATCGCGACAAACACTGCCGTGCCACCGACAGCAGTTGCGCGGCTTCCGAAAGTGCCGATGCCGTATTGGACCACGCCTGTATCGCCGTGAATGACGGTGACGTCATTTATGTTGACGCCGAGTTCATCAGCGGCGATCTGCGCGAACGAAGTCTCCTGTCCCTGACCGTGCGGCGAAGCACCAGTCAGGACCGTGACCTTGCCCGTCGGTTCGATACGCACCGTCGCGCTTTCCCAGCCCCCAGCGGGCATTGCCTGTGATGGACCAAGCGCGCAGATTTCCACATAAGTCGAAACACCGATGCCGATCAAACGTCCTTCTTCTCGTGCTTTCTTCTGATCTTCGCGGAGCTTGGCGTAACCCGCAATCTGTTGCGCTTTATCCAACGCTCCTTCGTAATCGCCGCTGTCGTAGTCGAGACCGGTAGCGGTGTGAAATGGAAACTCGTTTGAGGCAGGAAAGTTCTTGCGCCTTACTTCCGTCGGATCAATACCGAGATCCAAAGCTACGAGATCGAGCGCGCGTTCGACGATGTAGGTTGCTTCCGGGCGGCCAGCGCCGCGATACGCGTCCGTGGCCATCTTGTTTGTGAAGCAGGCGGTGATGTTCATCTGGATCGCGGGGATCTTGTACGCGCCGGAGAGCATCAGTCCGGTCAACGTCGGAATGGCCGGCGTTAGCAGTTGATGATACGCACCGAGATCGGCAAACACGCTGTAGCGCAGACCAGTGATCGTCCCATCGTTCTTGAAACCGATTTCAACGTCGCCGATCTGTCCGCGACCGTGAATCGTTGCCTGGATGTTTTCGCGACGCGTCTCGATCCATTTAACCGGCTTGCCCAACTGCATCGAGATCCACCCGAGCAACGCCTCTTCCGCGTAAACGTTTAACTTCGATCCAAATCCGCCGCCTACTTCCGGCGTGATCACGCGCAACTTGTTTTCCGGAATTCCGATCATCAGCGCAACCTGCGTGCGCATCAGGTGAGGGATCTGTGTCGACGACCACAACGTCAACTCTTCTTCGCCCGGAAAGTAGCGCGCCAGAACGCCTCGCGGCTCCATCGCGATTGGTGCGAGCCGTTGATGCAGCACACGTTGTTTCACTGTGCGGTCGGCGGCTGAAAACGCGGCATCGATGTCGCCTTCGCCGGACGTCAACCGGTACGCGATGTTGTCGCCGAAGCCGTCGTGGATGACCGGTCCACCCGCCGCTGCTGCTTCTACATCGGTGACCACGGGCAGTTCGTCATAATCAACGATGATCTGTTCGCACGCATCACGTGCTACGTAACGATCGGTCGCAACGACGGCGACGATCGGATGGCCCATGAAATAGACTTTGTCTTTCGCAAGCACGCGATGATCGGGAACTTTGAGGTCCGGCAGTGCGCCCGCGCAGGGCACTGGTCCAATCTTGTCCCCGATGTCCGCGCCCGTGTAGATAGCGACGACTCCGGGCGTCGCCAACGCGACCGACGTATCGATGCCTGTAATCTTCGCGTGCGCGTACATTGAGCGCACGAACGCGACGTGCAACGTCCCCGGCAGACCGATGTCGTCCACGTAATGGGCCAAGCCCTTGATCAGTCGAGGATCCTCAGTGCGTTTCACTCGTTGTCCGACGTATTTGTTTGCCATGATCCCTCCGGGATTTGTTCTTGGTGCTTAGTACTTTGTTCTTGGTTTTGGTCTTTGTCGGTGGTCAGTTGTCAGTGGTGAGTTGTAAGTCGCAGGACCCGCTACAACATGGACTACTGACTACTGACTACGGACTACGGACTACTGACTACCTCCCGCCGCTTTCTTCGCGGCGTACTCAACGGCTTCGATGATGTGCTGGTAACCGGTGCAACGGCAGAGATTGCCTTCAAGTCCGTGGCAAATATCTTCGCGAGATGGATTGGCGTTGCGGTCGAGCAACTGCGCGGCAGCGACGATCATTCCGGGCGTGCAGTAGCCGCACTGCAATCCGTGTCGTTCCCAGAACCCTTCCTGGACCGGATGCAATTCGCCATTCTTCGCGAACCCCTCGATTGTCGTCACCGACGATCCGTCCGCTTGAACGGCGAACATCGTGCACGACTTCACGGCCTGACCGTCGAGCATCACCGTACAAGCACCGCACAGCGACGTCTCGCAACCGACGTGCGTTCCAGTGAGTTCCAGAACGTCACGCAGGTAGTGAACGAGGAGCATGCGTGGTTCGACCTCGTCACTGTGAGAGACACCATTCACGTTGAGATTGATGGTCTTTTTCATGTGTTTACTCCCGGATTAAACAAAACAACGAACTAAACGGTGGCTTTGTGGATGCGACGCTTCAACCGGTGGATGGTCCGGCGCACGACTTTGAGCTGCGCGTGATCGTGAGCCGTGAGCGCGGCCTCACGCTGTGTTTTTAACTGACGAATACGCGCCTTGATGCTGGCCTTGTCTACGCCTACAACTTCATGATGCTCGTGCTTAATGCCGAGCGCCTTTGCGAGTGCGGTGATCAGGTGCTGTTTGTTCAGCTGCGTGTACCCCTGGACGGCCTCGTGTTCGATGCCTTTCGCGATCTCGCGCAAATCGGCGAGGGTTTTATGTTTAAGTTCCTCGATTGTGTATGCCATTGAAAGCTCCTATGACTAGTTGGAATCCATTGCAAAGATCTGATCGAGATGGTGCTTCATATGGACCAGGTAATCGCGAACGAAATAATCCAGCGTCGCCGGGTCGTCCTTATCAACAGGATGCAGCGCAATTTGGTCCAGATTATGTCGGATTCGTGCTCGCGTTAAAGTAGCTTCGGGAATCGCCGCGATCACGTGCAGCAGATGAAGGTTATAGGAGCCCCACAGTTGGACCATGTCGCTCCACGCCTCGTCGATATACTTTTGCGCGTTGACCCACTTCTCCTGTTCGTAACCCGGAAAGACGAGGTCGTCAGTAAACTGCGCCCGCACAAAACGCTGGTGATTGTTGGCGGCAGAGTCGATTAAGTGACCCAGTACTTCCTTTATCGACCACTTGTCAGGCGCCGATTTCCGAGCGCTTTCTTCCGCGGAGATAGTTCGCAAACGCTCTGTCGCAGTAACGACTGTAGAGCGAAAATCTCCCAGAAACTCCTCAAGGTTACTGGCTTGGGTTGTCATGGCGAATTTTGTGCCGGGATAATACCACGGATGTTAAATCAAGGCTGGACTAACCGCGATCTTTTTGGTTCACTGTAACGTTCGTGACAACACCGTTTTTCCCACGGACGAACTACTTTAATCTCGGAGATCCCTCAAATGAAGAATACCCCCTCTCTGCGTCCCCTTTTTTTGTTCGGGTGTGTCGTAATTTCCCTTATCCTCGGCTCTTCCAGCGCGTTTGCGCAGGATGCCGGACCGTCAGAAAAACAAACCTATAACCAACTGAAGAATTTCACCTTGAGCGGTGGTTCCGCCCAGGTGAACGCGTTGGTATTGAAGAAAGATCGCACCGAAATCACGCTCACCGGCACTGTCTATTTCAGTGAACCGGTGAATGGTCAGACGACGGGCGCTGTCTTTATTGGTGAAGGAAGGTTCACCGCGGAAACGCCGCCAAACGAGTTCGAAAAAGACAACGTCAAACGCCTGCTCGGTGCTGAGAGCATTGAATCCGACTTTAAAACCGCCGTATTCAGGTTCACTGACGACACGGCCCAGAAAATTGGCCTGGCCACACCCGGTTCGGCTAACGATCGCGCCCAAAAACTTGCGCTCGAGAATGACGCGCGACTAATGCGGGAGACCGGCGCGAATTTCCCCGCACGTCTGGCAGTCTCACTGGTGAACGGTGAGAAACCCGGCTTCTTCGCAGCTACGTTCGACGGCGGCAGGCGAGGACGGTTTTCAATGCTCCTCGATTATCAGAACCGCATTCCCGTCGCCAACTTCGGTATCAACGCCGGCGAAAAAGGACTGATCTGGGCTTACAACACCGGAGTTTACGGAACTGAAGTTTGGCTCGCGTTCTACGGACAGGACGACTACCAGCGCGGCAACGTCCAGTACTCCGACGCGAACGACCAGATCGACATTGCCCATTACCGCATGGACGTTGACCTGCGCGAGTCCAGCAAGCGTTTGCGAGTTTTGTCGCGCATGCTTGTCCAGGCGCTTCAGCCGAACGTGCGCGCCATAAGCTTTAACATCGGTGAGAGCTTGGGTGAATACGACAACATGCGCCTGAAAAAACAGATGCGTGTGAAGTCGGTTAAGGCAAGCGGTACGGATCTCGGCTTTATCCAGGAAGATTGGGAAGGCGGATTCACCGTTCTGCTGCCGCAAACATTGAAGGCCGGCGATCAACTCGAGTTGGACCTCGACGTTGAAGGCGACTTCATGATGGACACGGAGTTCTGCAAGGATTGCCATTATCCGCGATCCAACACCACGTGGTATCCGCGTCATGGCTATCTCGATCGCGCCACCTACGAGCTCACTTTCAGACATCCGAAAAATCGTCGCGTGGCGAGCGTTGGCGCCCGTCTTTCCGAGACACCCGATGCTGAAGACAAAGACGGATTTGTCGCGAAGTATGAGATGAAACAACCGGTGGCGTTGATAGTTTTCGCACTTGGACCATTCAAACGTCACAACGACACGGTCAAGTGGGAAAAAGGCGGCGATCCAACGCCGCTCGAGTTCAACTCGTTACCGGGAGACCTCGCGGCGATCAAGGAAGATTTTATCCTGGCCGAGCTCAACAACTCAGTCAGGTATTTCACGTCGTTGTTCGGCACTTACCCGTATCCTTCGTTCGGCGCGGCATTCCATCCGTTCGGTTTTGGACAGGGATTCCCGTCGATGTTAATGATTCCGAATACTGATCGGGCGAGCAAGTACACCTACAGCTTCATCGCGCATGAAACAGCCCATCAATGGTGGGGCAACATCGTGGCGTGGCGCTCATACCGCGATCAGTGGCTTAGCGAGGGGTTTGCTGAGTACTCCGGCATTCTTTACACCGGACTGCGCGACAGCCGTGGCGCCAGGGAAGATCTACTGGGTCAGTTGCGTTCGTCGCTCAAGGATCCGCCGGTGACTTTGACCGGTGTCGGCAAGGGCCGTCTCGTGGACGTTGGTCCAATCATCCTGGGCCATCGCCTCAATACGAGTAAGACGTTCGGCGCGTATCAAACGTTGATCTACAACAAAGGCGCGCTGGTCCTGCGCATGCTGCATTATATGATGAGCGATCCGGCCACTGGTCAAGGCCAGCCGTTTTTCGACATGATGACCGACTTCGTCGAGCGTCATCGAAATCGGACCGCATCCACCGATGATTTCCGTGCGGTCGTTAATGAACACTTCGCCAAGACTCCGATCGCGAAGAAATACGGCATGACGAATTTGAACTGGCTCTTCCGCCAGGCGGTCTATCAATCGGAACTCCCGTCATACGAAATGCAATACAAGGTTGCGCCGGAAGGAGATGGAAAAGTCGTCGTTTCCGGAACGATCACGCAGAAGAATGCAGGTGAGAACTGGGTGATGGTGTTGCCGGTTAAATTTGGTTTTGGCGGCAACCAGGCAGCGATGGGAACAGTGATCGTCCAGGGACCATCTACTCCGTTCCAGATCAGGTTGCCTGCATCCCCATCGAAGGTCGAGCTCGATCCGGACCGTTTCATCCTTGCGGAGAATGTTTCTACAAAGAAACAGTAATCTCTGATCTATTGTGATTGGGAACTAACTCGGCGGCATGTTCGTTCAGGACAACATGCCGCCGGCGTTTATGCATCCCAGACTCACGATGAAACGGACGTGGAAAGCTTTCGGTGTTCTTGCCGCAGTTATCTTTTTACTTGTGGTGACCGGCGCGGGGGGCGCGCTGGCTGACACGGTAGTTTTCTACGTCCGCATCGCGAAACTCTACACGCAGGAACCTCACGCCAAAATCAAGATGCCTGTCGACGATGTGAGCAAGCGCGAGATCGCCGACACCTGGGGCGCGCCGCGTAGTGGTGGTCGAACGCACGAAGGTCAGGACATCTTTGCGCCGAAGGGGACAAAGATCCTTTCAGCAACGAATGGTTACGTCTACAAGATCGGTGAGAACAGTCTCGGTGGACAAACAGTCTCTGTGATTAGTTCGGGCGGGCGAATCTATTACTACGCGCACCTTCATGAGTATGCACCGAACTTGAAGGTTGGTGATCCTGTAACGACTCGAACTGTGTTGGGTTTTGTCGGCACAACCGGTAACGCACAGGGAACGCCACCGCATCTTCACTTTGGCGTCTACACATTCGGTTTTGGCAATGCGATCAACCCGCTGCCTTTGATTACTGACCGCGCCGCTCCCGCACCGGCCCCTACCATGACCAGAACGAAACCTGCGGAAAACCGCCCGCGGTCACGTATGATCAGCCGCCGCGCGTAACCACAAGGGGCACAAAAGACACAAGAGGCTCAAGAAAGGACAAAGAGAGAGGAGTCGCTCTTGTCTCTTTTTTTGGTTTTGTGGCTCTTGTGCCTTTTGTGCCTTTTTGTGGTAATGTTTCGCCCAGTTCGCAGTTTCCAGGTCTGTATTCCACAACAAAAAGCCATTCGGAAGGAGTTCACGCATGCGTGCTCGATCTCGCGTTCTCTCTGTCTCGATTCTGGTCCTCGCATTCTTCGCAGCCGTTTTCGTTCTGGCCCCACGCTCAGAAGCGAACAACTCGTTTCAAGATCCTCCAGCGCCGCCCGCCGGCGGTGGTCAGGAGCAGCCGCAAGGCCCCACGGGCCGGCCCACTCCGTCGACTGATCCAAGGCCGTACGACCGTGTGATCACTAAAGACGCCAAGACCGATGAAGGTGTGTTTAAGGTTCACACCATCAAGGACAAGGTCTATTACGAGATCCCGAAGAGTGAACTCGACAAGGAGTTCCTTTGGGTCAGCCAGATCGCGCGGACCACGCTCGGCGTTGGCTACGGCGGACAGGCCATGGGAAACCGGGTCGTCAAATGGGAACGGAAAGGCAATCGCGTTCTTTTACGCAACATCTCATATGAGGTGGTTGCCGATCCGAAACTGCCGGTGTCTCGGGCGGTCCAGGCAGCGAACAACAACACAATCATCATGGCGTTCAACGTCGAAGCGATCGGCAAGGACGACGCGGCTGTGATCGACGTGACCCGCCTGTTCACTTCCGAAGTGACTGAGTTCAGCGCGCGCACACGTTTACGCGCTCGCGGTTTCGATGCGTCGCGATCATTCATCGAGAAGACGAAGTCGTTCCCGACCAACATCGAGGTCGAAGTTTCGCAAACTTACACTTCGCCTCCGGACATTAGTCCCGCGGGTGGTGGTGGTCCACAACCTGCTCCGAATCCGTTTGCGGCGGGAATGCGCGCCGGAACCAATGCGACCGTCGTCATGCACTACAGCATGGTCAAGCTTCCCGAGAAGCCGATGATGCCGCGCTTGTTTGATCAACGCGTCGGTTATTTCAGCATCCGCAAGTACGACTATGGTATTGACGAACAGCGCGCCGCCGAACGGCGTTTCATCACTCGCTGGCGACTGGAGAAGAAAGATCCGAACGCTGCGGTCTCCGAACCGATTAAGCCAATCGTTTACTACGTCGATCCGGCGACGCCGGCCAAGTGGATTCCGTGGATCAAGAAGGGAATCGAAGATTGGCAGCCCGCATTCGAAGCCGCCGGCTTCAAGAATGCGATCATCGCGAAGGAAGCACCATCTAAGGAAGACGATCCAAACTGGGATCCGGAAGACGCCCGGTATTCGGTTATTCGTTACCTGCCGTCAACGATTGAAAACGCATCCGGTCCGCACGTGAACGATCCGCGTACCGGTGAAATTCTCGAGTCGGACATTCAGTACTATCACAACGTTATGAACCTGCTGCGCAACTGGTCGTTCATACAAATTGGACCACTCAATGCAGGTTTCAAGAAGCTCCCGCTGTCCGATGAGTTGATGGGACGTCTCGTCGAGTACGTCGTGGCGCATGAAGTCGGTCACACGCTCGGTTTTCAACACAACATGAAAGCCAGCGCGACTTATCCCGTCGACAAACTGCGCGACGTTCAATGGCTGAAGACAATGAGCCATACGCCGACGCTGATGGACTATTCACGTTTTAACTATGTCGCGCAGCCCGAAGACAACATCCCGCTTGAACAACTGATTCCACAGGTTGGTCCATACGACAAGTGGGCGACGATCTGGGGTTACAAGCCGATTCCGGGCGCAAAATCTTCTGACGAAGAGAAGAAGACGCTCGATGAATGGGCGCGTGAACAGGATGCGAAAGCGTATCTCCGTTTCTCGACCGCCGAATCCTTCGGTTCGGATCCCGGTGAAAATACCGAGGCCGTGGGCGATGGCGATGCGATCGCCGCGACGGCGCTAGGTATCAAAAATCTGAAGCGCGTTGCCGATATGTTGTTGCCGGCGACGACGCAACCGGGTGAACCGTACAGCGATTTAAATGAGCTTTACGCCCGTATGCTGGGCCAATGGGCCATTGAGTTGACTCACGTCACGGCCATCGTCGGCGGCTTCAACTCACAGCAGAAACATGGTGGGCAGGACGGTGTTCGGTTCGTGATTGTCCCGCGAGAAAGGCAAGTGGCAGCCGTACGTTTTCTCAACGAGAACGCATTCGCCACACCGTCGTGGGCGTTGAAGGCCGACATCCTCCGGCGCATCGAACCGTCAGGTGCGTTGGCCCGCGTGAACGTAGCTCAGGAGCGCGTCTTGAGCTCGCTATTGAGCAACACGCGCTTCAATCGTCTGATCGAACAGGAAGCGATTGACGGCATGGCCGCGTACAAACCGGCTGATTTCATGACGGACGTGCGACGGGGAATCTGGACCGAGCTCGAAGGTGGACCAGTGAAGATCGACGTCTACCGGCGCAATCTCCAGAATTCGTACATCGATCTGCTGTCGACCAAGCTTAACGTGCGGCCGTCAGTAACCGACGACTATCGCGCGTTAATCAAAGCCGAGTTGCGTGATCTGAGCAACGCGATTGGAACGGCGATGCCGCGTGCACTGGATCGCCAGACACGCGCTCACCTCGCCGACGCGCGCGATCAGATCGCGAAAGCGCTCGATCCGAAGTTTGCAGTTCCCGCGGCACCGACGACGATTGGTTTTCCTTTCGGGCTTGACTACGAATTGCAGTTCACCTCAGATTCAAGTTCGATTGAGAATTTTGACTGGCGCAACTGCTGGCCGGATTACGCGATTCGCATCCGGCGTAATGAGTAGTTAGTAGTTGTGTTCGAACAGGTTGGTGGTGCGCTCGGTGACGCTGCCGGGCGCAGGCACCGCCGTTGTTGTAGAAGCGCCCTCCGTGAGATCGCGAGGTGGAGCAACCGGTTGGTCCAACTCGAGGTTTTGCCGGGGGCGAATCATTAGGCCCGCCAGAATGTGTCCGACGCCGCTCAGCGTCGGCAGCAAACCTACAAGCCAGATAATCCTCACTACCGGACCGATCTCGAAGGGAATTTGTTCGATGATGTGCGGCGGGAGCCTCAAGACCAGCGCGGCTGACAGGAAGTACAGGAAGATCGTCAGACCGATGCCGGAGAAGATTGATACGATGCCGGTTGTGAGGTGTTTCTCTCGTCTTTCAGCGGGCGTTTTCTTTGAGCCCAACTGAATAAGCGGCCGCGGTATTTCGTTGCCTTTTAGAAGTGTTTTGAAGTTCGCACCGCAGGAGCGACAAAACTGCGCCTGCGCTTGAGATTCTGTGCCGCATTGGTAGCAGTACATGATTTTCGAGACTCAACTAGCGAAACGTGCGTCAGCCAAGTTTAGTTCGCTGAAATCCGCTTAGATCTGTCGTCTAAGTTTCCCGCAAGGGCGCAAAGGCGCTAAGTAAGATGGTAAATGTTCTTTCGTTTTTCTTTGCGTCTTGGCGCCTTTGCGGGAGTTATTCGTAGCTCAATGCCTCAACCGCATCCTGACGAGCCGCACGCAGTGCCGGGTACAACGCGCCGATACTACCTCCCAATAATCCTACCGCCAAAGCAATCAGCACCCATCTTGGCTCGATCTCGATCGTCAAACTAGTGGTGCGCTCCACCGCCAGGCGCGCCAGCATCGTCAAACCGATACCGACCGCTACACCAAGAATACTGACGATGATCGCTTCCTGTTCGATCACCCACGCGATCGACGACTTCGACATGCCGAGCGATTTCAAAATTCCGATCTGCCGCGTACGCTCAGTCACAGTCGTATACATCGCCAGCAGGATCACCAGCATACTGATTGCAGCCGCAACACCGACAACGACCTTGATGAATACGTTCAATGCCGGAACACCGCTGGCGTAAAGCTCCGGAAGGTCGCGCGTGAATATCAGTTGATCGTCAGGGAAGCGCTGGAGAATGCTCGCCGCGACTTCTTCCTGTTTTGAAGGATCGTCGCATGCGATCAGAATCGCGGACGCCCGGTTGGTGGCGCCTTCCTGTTCCTGCATCGTCGACAACGGGATCTTGATGCGCCCGCCGCCCGGCGGTTCGTAAACACCCACGATGCGAAACGGACGCTCGAAAAGCTCAACGGTGTCGCCGACCTTTGCACGCCGCCGTTCTTTCCACTCGGGATCGACGATCGCCTCATCACCGGATTCCAATGCCCGCCCTTCCCGGATCGTCACGCGCGCGATGTTCGCGTACTCCGCGTAGTTGATGCCATCGATCAAGCGTTGACCAAACCCGGAGTCACTCTTGTCTATGGTTTGTCCCACCGGCGTCGCGGCACGGACCCCGGGAATCGCGGCCAACTCAGCGGCGTGCGAAACGGGCAAACGAAACCCGGACGCGCCGAGACCAATCGTTCCCGAAGCGCGGATCATGATCTCCGCGCCAATGTTTGATTCGCGCCGTCCGCGTTCGTGCAAAACTCCGCGCGACAGTCCGACTGTGAAAACGATGAGCATCACGCCGACTCCCGTTCCGAGAATGCTTACGGCAGTGCGCGCAGGTCGATGAGCAATATTTGAAAGTACGAGGCTATCCATAAGACGTTGAAGGCGCGGACTACGATCCAGGATACGACGCCACGCTTTTGGCAGCGTGCGCCACGTGAGAACGAGCAAACCAAAAGATGTCCAGGTAACGATCGCCGCCTTGCGGACCAGGGCCAACGCCAGTCCCGCGGCGGGCTCAAAACCCAAACCCTTTTGCAGAATCACTTCGGTGCCGCCTTCGTAGACTCCGATCGTCCCCGGAACAAAAGCAAACACCGCGTTTATGACTTTCGTGAGCGACTCGATGATGTAAGCCTGCGCCACGCCCGTTTCGAAGCCCAGCATCTTGAGTGCAAGAAAAACCTCCGTGACGCTTGCCACGTGGGCCAGCAGGTTACAGGCGACCATTACGAAGAACGCCGCCGGATGATGTTTGTAGAAGTCGTAAACCTTCGACTCGAGGTGATAGATGTGCTGGCGCTTCCTGAGTATGACTTTCGGGCTGAGTCGAAGTTGGGCCAAGCGATCGACGATCCAGGTCAACAACATCACGCGCCGCTTGGCCGCGATCGCCGCGACCAGGATTCCTAACGCCGCAGCGCCGGCGATTACCAGCAGCACCATGTTGACTTCGCGCGGCAACGGATACTTCACCAGCATCACCACGGCGCCGCTCAGAATGAAAAAGACGACCGAAAGGTTGTAAAGAAGATTGTCGACGACGAGAGCGGGCACACCGTACGTGAGCGGCACTCGTTTCCGGAGTAGCGCGACTTTGGTTGCTTCGCCGAGCAGTGGACCAGTGAAAGTGAGAAAGCTAATCGCCTCGCCGCCCAGTCGTGCGGCGAAGGCCTGGCGGAATGTGATTCGTCGATGTTCCGGTGGAACAGCCGCCCGCATTGAGATGGTGCGCAGCACGTGACGCAGTCCACTAAGTCCGACGATCACGAAGAAGCCGAACCCGATGCGCAGCAATGCGTCAAAGAGGGGTTGCACCCCGACGCGATTGATCACGTATACGAGCAGGCTGAGACCTAACAGAAAGGCGAGTGACTGAAGCCAGATTAGGTAGCGGCGAGAACTACTGGCGGGTGCAGCGTCAGGCGCTTCAGAGAGTTCTTCTTCTGCTTCGGCGGTTTGCCAGTTATTTGCCAGGTTCTCGGTCGATTCACTCAAGGCGCCGCGTTCACCCCATTAGTCGTGGTGTGCTTGTTGTTCAGTCCGTTCGGCAGCAGCTCTTTTACAACGCGCCCGGGAAAACGTCTGAATCCTTTGTTCAAAAGTCTCGGAGCGGGAGTGTTATCATCGCGTAATTCGCCCGTTAGTGCCAGCAGCGTCGGCATCAAACTCAAACTGTCGTAAGGTTCTTCGATTGTTAACGCCTGCGGGATCTTCGTGTTTGCGCCACCAGCGATCATAAAGACCGAGTGCGTTGAGATGCGGAAAAATGAACCATGATTGCCCCCTGGATTGAAACCGCGCACGTCGAAGTTCCAATGATCGTTTGCGACGATCAGCAGGTCAGGCTCGACCAGTTCGCGTTTGCGGCGCGCGTAGTGACGCATCAGTTTCTCTCGGTCGCTTAACCCGGGATCGTCCGGCGAGAGCCGCTCGTTGTGATGGCGCGCAAGTTCTTCATGCAAGCCGACGAAGCCGTTTGAATAATGTGTTCGATGCAACGCCTGGAGCCACTCAGTGTCGGTGTGCCACTGGCTGAGCCACGCGACGCGATTGTTTCCCGGCACCGCCAGATTCGGATCTTCAAACATCTGTAACGGCAACCCTGCCTGCCAATCGATTAACTTAAACTGCAGCTTACCGTCGGCGTCGTGTCTCAAATTACTCACAGGTAGATAACGAAGACTCAACTGACCGTCAGCGCCGCGACGCGATAACAGTAACGCCTGCCGATCGGCGCCCGCGCTGACCCAAATCACGTCTTCGTCGATGTCGCCCTCGTTGATTAACGGCAGGACGAGATCGCGCGTAAGTCGCGTGGCGATTAGATCGACAGGACGATTCGTGATGCCGCGCTGGACGTTGTTACGAACAGTAACACCGTGAAGCATTGCGATGTAATCAAGTCGCAGGAAACTGCGCGCGAGGTCGAGTGAACCGTCGCCGTTGAGCACGAGTCCATTCGGAGCAAGCCCGTAGACGTAGTTCTGAAGTTTGTCGATCGAATTGCGATCGCCCATCGACTCTTTTGGGATCACGTCGCGAATCCTGACCTTCGACGGCGTAAAAGCCTCAGATGAGAGCGAAAGAAGATTGCTTAGCGCCTGCACGTAGGCGGTGTATTCGCGTTGTTCGATCCGCCAGCGATCGTACTGCACCCAGATTCTTTTAGCGGCGTCGTCAAGTCCGGCGTTCTGTTGTTCTTTGGTGAACTTCTTCGGTTGCAACTCCCAGAGTTTGCCCTGCTCTTCAATGGCGACATTGAGTGCGCCCAGTTCGTTGCGCAGCTCGGTGAGCTTCTGTTTCCATTCAGCGCGTCTTCGGTCGATGACGGAAAAGAAGCCTTCGATCGCGGCTTTGCGGACTTCGGGACGCAGCTCGTTGCGCTGTAGTTGTTGCAGCAGGATGTGCAACAGGTTGAGATCGCTGTCGCGCAGGTGAAGCGAGGCGCGTTCGTTACCATCGAAATCTAGCATCGCGGTCGGATAGACCGTGCTCTCGCCTTTTAGATAGTAGGAATCTGGAGTTGTGGTAGTGATCAGCGGCACGAGGGGATTCACGCCTTTGATCGAGTAGTCGAGCATCAAACGACGTTTCGTAATGACGTGATGACCGCCACCGGCGCTGCTGCCGAGCAGTTTCACAATGTTGTAGCCCTGGCTATAGATCTTGTCATCCGTGTTGAAGCCGTGATCCGACACCAGAACCAGCGCTGTTTCGTTTGCTTGCGGGCTCTTCTGAATTGCTGTCCACACCTGACCAATTACTGAGTCCATCTGCCTGAGCACAAAGATCTGCGACTCTTTGTCGTTGTTATGATGCGCGATGTGATCGAAATCAGGGATGAAGAGGTCTACGTACCGGAGTTTGGGATTGGCCAGTTTTTGTAGCGTCTCCCTGAGAAGCTGGTCGGTTAAGGCATTCCTCAGCTCAAAGCCCATCGTCCATTCATCAAAAAGTTCTTTTGGGGGTCTCAGAAATTTATTTTGGAGACCGCTTTGGAGCGTTGCGTAACGAGGACCGCGCAGAAACAGCGACATGGTCATGTAGCGTTCGTCGTGGGCGTAAGCGTCCACGAGCAGCGGCAGACCAAGCGAGTCGAGTATCTCAACGGCCGGCATGTCTACACGCGCGCCGACGATGCCTCCGAGGTAAAGCGGAAAGAAGTTCAGGTAATCGTAAGAACGAAGCGTGTAGCGATCGAACTCGACGTTACCTTTGATCTGTAGATGCTGACCGGTTTCAAGCAGCGACCATGAAGGCGCGGAAAGACTCATGCCGCGGACGTAAAAGTTCGAGAGCCGTGCGCCGCGTTGGTAAAAGATGTGATCGATCCAGGGCAATACACTCTTGCCCGACTGCGAGTCGTGCTGACGCGCAAGCTTGTCAACCATGTCGTAGGGCAGCCCGTCGCACTTAATTACGACGAGGCGCTGCGGCTGCGCGACCGCAGAGGTGTACGAAACCAGCAGCAGCACCAGAGCTAAAACGAGTGACGCGGGGACACGGTGACACGGTGACACGGTGAACATCACTGCGTCATCGGGTCTCCGCGTCCCCGCGTCCCCCAGTCCCCGCGTCTCCGCGTCTCCGCGTGCACTATCCGGCATGATCAAGGCTGCCCGACTGCGATTGGCGTGCCGCCGCCGAGAGTGGTGACGGCAATTGGCTGGTCGCGTCGAACACCGCGCAGGTACTCGCTGGCGAGGTCGCGCAGAGTTTGATCGACATCAATGTTTTTGGAGATGCGTAACAGTTCGTTACGCGCTTTCGAGCTGCGGATACGCGCGAGACCGTCAAGACACGTGCGCCGCGTCTCATTATCTTTCGTGCGCGCGAAGATTTTCGCAGTCACGGCGGCGGCCGCTCCGTCCGCCTGCTCGCCGTGATCGGCGATGAATTGCAACGAACGTTTCACGTCGTCGAGGTTCCAGGTTATGTCCACTTCCGCACTTGATTTCGCAATCTGCTCCAGAAACCTGGTGTGATACTCAAGACGCCGCGCGATATCAAGCCGGTGTTCCATATCGCCCTCGCGCTCTTCACGATGAACATATTTCCCGAACGTGAGCACATTTAGGACGCGAAATGCGATCTGCGCTTTCGATCCATGTTGTAGCGGCAACATCTCCGCGCGCCGGTCTTGTTCGATCTTCGCCGCCAGACCTTTCGGATCTTTAGCGAAAGCCACCAGTGCCGCGTACTGCTCGAGCGCAATGTTCGCCTCGGCGTTAATGCCATTCTCAAACGGGTTCACAGAAATAGACTCGAGGCGCCCGCTCACTTCACTTCGTAGCGCGGGCTCCATCGCCTTGTTCAGGGCCAGCAACAATTTGAGTTGAGAATAGGTCGCGAGGCGCGATGGTTGACTGATGTCCATGCCGCGACGGCCGGTTACGAAGTCGAAAACAGTTTTGCCGAGGAAGTAAGGCATGTTGCCAAACTTCGAAACCGAAAGCACGTTGCGAGTCACATCGTTGATAACTCGCCGCGACATCTCGCGCTTCTTCGGATTGTAGTTATCGCGAAAGTCGACGAGCAACATCGGGATCTTGGGATTGTCGAGACCGTACAAGCCGAGCGGAATCATCTCGACAGCTTCGGCGCCCGGCGCGTCACTGGCGACCGGTTGATTGTCGGCGTCGAAATAGCGCGTTTCGACATAACCGTCCCACTTCAATAGCCGCTTGTCAGTCCAGGGATTCGCAATATTCAGAAATCGTCCACTGAAACGTGCCCCTTGTTGTTTCAACAGGTCACGTTTGGCGACCCATAAAAACGCGTGCGTGGCGCTACCGTCGGGCATCACGAGCGGTTCGAAATACAACGACTCCGTTTCAGCTCGCTGTCGCAGAAGTTCCCAGTTATGACCGCGCGCATCTCTCGTTGCCGCGGTGCGCTTCGCGTAGTAGCTCTGCAAGTTTGAATCGTCAACGAGTCCGCCAAACGCCTTGTCGGTCAACATCAGTCGCGCCTGGATTGTGGCCATTTCGTCTCGCGAAAAAGCTGACTGCCCTTCGACTTCCTGATAAAGCGCGAGCACTGAGAGTGCGCGAATGATGTGCGACTTGCGGTAGTCGCTCGTGTTGCGACGATAAGAGCTGGTCGATGCTTTGATCGGCGTTCCGTATGGATCGAGCAGGATGTTTTGCAGCGCGGCCCAGAAGATCTTGTTCCACACTTCGCGTTCGGGCGATGCGAGATCGAGCGCGGGCGGTGGCGTGCGCGTTGTGCGGTCCTTGTTGCCGACGCGCGCGTAGAAAAACGGAATCGCAGCCGCGATTTTTTGTTTCAACGAAGGTCGAGTGTAAGTCAGCGGCCAGACGTAGCGGAGGCGGTTGTTCTCGACTGTATTATCGCCGAGAGTGTCGCGCAAAATAGACACCAACGGAACCCATTTGTCGTTGTTTGTTGATTCGAGTCCGTCGAGTCTGGCAAAGACAGTTATCAGCTCGGCGCCGCCCTCGACCTCGATGCGCTCGAGTCGCATGATCTGCGAGAGGACTGCGGCCGGGTTGGTTTCGTCGACGGTGGGAGCGGCGGTAGGTGGGTCATTAAAACCCGACGCCCTGCTAATGGTCGAGAATATTGGCGAGATAACGAGCAGAAACGCGACTACTAAGCTCGCACTCCGTTGCCGGGGTCTAATCCTTTGGAAACTCATCCTTGTCTAATCGCACGCAACAATAGTTGGCAGATGGGGAGTTTGTATTGCATTCCGACGTACGGACTTCGCAAAAAACAAATACTTCGGTGGTTCGACCTCACCTTCTGCAACAGCTATGCCCTTCCGCGGGCCAATTTAATATACACGAGTCTGCATGCTGTTGGACCGATTTTCTGACGGACGTATGACAGACCTTGCATTGTAACAATCCGTTCTAAAGACGATTTTTGTCACTGCTTTGTTAATCGGATACTGTCAGTATTGCCAGTTCCGGCTATGAGATTACCTCGAGGCTGATTCGGTTGGATGCGAGGACTGTCCGGCTGTCTCGATGTCTTTTACTTCTTTCGGCGGAGACTGCCAGCCGTTTCGTTCGAGTAAAGTTAAGGCAAAACGTATCGGCACGGCGAAGTTTGAGGCCTGGTTCTCGGTGAAGACGGCGAAATTGACACCGATGACGCGCCCGGTTGGGCCAAAAAGAGGCGCGCCGGATCCGCCTTCGGCCGTTCGAGCGTCATAAACGATGCGTCGAACGTCTAGGTCGGTAATACTGCCCTGCGTTGTTAGCGGTTGAATACGTTTTGTTTCGGCGAGATACCCCAGTTGCGCCATTGGTGTTCCATATCGTTGCTGAATTCCGCGCGACTCTGCATCGTCGAGCAATGCTAGCAGCCGATCTGGACCAGACGGATAACCCATCATCACTACTGTCTTACCAACAGCAACCGCATCCGGATCAGTTTCGAGTGGCAGCACTGGAAGCTTTTCGGGCAGCTCCGGCAGATCGAGTAGGCAGACAGCGAGATCGTCCCGTTGTGCCGCCGCTTTGAACTTCAACGGAATTGCCTGCGCGTATTCGGGAAAATAAGCAATCAAGCGTTTGAGACGCGGTTGCGCTTTCAAACTGATGCTCTGCGCACGATCGTCAGCGATCCACGGTTGCACGATGTGACGGTTCGTCATCACGAAGCCGTTACCCACATGAAATCCGGTGCCGACAAATTCATACTCGGCAATCGCGGCATTGCCTTCCGGAGTTAACGACTCCGGTGCGCCACTCTGCACCGCGCTGCCGCTGTCGTTCATCTGAGCTTCAGCGTAACGAAGTGGACGGCCGGTGCCGGACTCAACGAAATAGAACGAGCCTGCGATCAAACAAACGCCGGCGCCGTATTCGCTGCGCAGTTTCACTGCCAGGGAAAGACTGTCCGTCAACGCCTTAGTGCGGTCGCTGATGTTCGTAAGTTGATCGTTAGTGCGTGAGACCTGATCTCTCATCTGACCGAGCTGCGTTCCCTGGTCCGCGATAAGCGCTCGGCTGCGCCGAATCTCTCTGAACATCGCAAAGCCCAGGTACAGAACCCCACCGACGAGAATCATGACGAGCGCCAGCGCGATCAGTTTCGTGCTCGGATTAATCTCGCGCACGAGTTCGCGGGTGAACTGTCGCAGAAAGACTTTTGCATCGTCTCGACGGGCGGTTGCTGCTGACTCGATCGCGGCGGCTTCGATAAACGGCGCCACGTGAGTTTCTCGGGATCCCGCTGGAACGACAGCGGGAAGGGCACGAACGGGATAAAAGTGAAGCACGAGATCGCCGTCGGCTACGCGGACCTCGTCACCATCGTGGATCTCCGCGCCCGTTGTAATCAATTCGCCGTTCAAGGTCACTGGGACAGACTCTTCGAAACTCGCGACGCTGTAAGAGCCATTCGCTCGCGTCAGTTCGAGCAGAACAGCATTCGCCAGCGCTTTAGGCAGACTGGAAGATCGAATTCTCAGGTCACAGTTGTCGCAGGCGCCAATGCGAATCTGATCGTTGGTGAGGATTTCGGTGTGCCGGTCGTCGCCCGAGGAGATGTGGATAACCAGGCCGGTAGCCATATATTTCTAACTTACCTCGATCATTAAAGCGGCGGCCGAATCAGGCCGCCTAACTGCTTCTTCCGCGGCTGTCTTCGGTCGCCCACGCCATGCATTCTACAGGAAGTCCAGCTAAAGGGTTAGCGGTAAAAGTGGGGTGTCCGTGATAGCATGAGGTCGAAGTGAGGTTGCACACCATTGGCCAATGTGGATTTCATCGACGACTGTGACCGGCTCATGGAATTGGCGCCGATCGCGTCGGCGAACATCCAGCGTCACGTGTTTATTTGTACCGGAAAATCATGCTCTGGTAACGACAGTGTGGCGGTGAAAGAGGCGTTTGAACGCGAGTTAAAGTCGCGCGAGCTTCAGTATGGGAAAGCTTCGAAGGGGTGTAATCCGAATGGCTCGGTGGTGCTAACTGAATGCGGTTCGGTTGGATTTTGCGCCGTGGGTGCGGCGGTGATGGTCTATCCGGACGGTGTGTGGTACGCGCAAGTGCGTGCTTCAGACGTACCGGAGATTGTTGAGGAGCACATCATTAACAACCGGCCGGTCGAGCGCCTCGCATTACTCCGAATTCCCACCAGTCCCAACTCTGCATAATCTCTGCGTCCTCTGTGTCTCTGTGGTCCTACACGCCTGTGCGATAGTTTACCAACGAGACACAGAGGACGTAGAGTCACTCTTCATCAGGTTTTGCTTTCCAACGAAGTACGGGTTTGCGTGCGGCGGCAGCTTCGTCAAGGCGGCCGATGCGGGTGCTGTGCGGTGCGTTTCGAACCAGCTCCGGATCCTCGAGGGCTTCGTTCGCGATCGATCGCATCGCGGCGATGAACTGGTCCAACTCCTGCCGGCCGACTGATTCCGTCGGCTCGATCAGCATCGCTCCCTGCACAATCAACGGGAAGTAGATCGTCATCGGATGGAAGCCGTAATCGATTAAACGCTTCGCGATGTCGAGTGTGTGAACGCCTTTGCGACTCTGACGCTTGTCGGTGAAGACAACCTCGTGCATTGGTGGACTGTTGAACGGCTTGTCGTAATCGGAGGTAAGACCGTTCGCGATATAACGCGCGTTGAGCACCGCCGCTTCGGTCGCTTCACGCAAACCGTCGTTTCCGTGCGTCAGGATGTACGCGAGAGCGCGCAACATCATTCCGTAGTTTCCAAAAAACGCTTTCACACGGCCGATCGATTTCGGTCGATCGTATTCGAGCTTGAACGTTGGTTCGCCTACAGTCCAATCGGTCTTCACGATGCGCGGCACTGGGAGAAACGGTTCCAGCTCCTTCGTGCAACAGCAGGGACCCGAGCCTGGTCCACCACCGCCATGCGGAGTTGAAAACGTTTTGTGCAGGTTCAGGTGAATAACGTCGACACCCATGTCGCCGGGACGCGCAATGCCGACGAGCGCGTTCATATTCGCGCCGTCCATGTAAACCAGTCCGCCAGCGTCGTGCACGATTTTGCAGATCTGTTTGATGTTACGTTCGAAGAGACCCAGCGTGTTGGGATTGGTCAACATCAATCCCGCGACGTCGCCGTGTGAACATAGCTCGCGGAGGTGGTCCAGATCGGTAAGACCTTCGCTTGTCGAACGGATCGTCTTGACTGAAAAACCTGAGAGATGCGCGGAGGCCGGATTCGTTCCGTGGGCCGAATCGGGAATCAACATGGTGCGCCGGCCTGATGCTGCCGCGCCATCGCGCGCGTCGAGAAACGCGCGAATGATCATGATGCCGGTCATTTCGCCGTGCGCGCCTGCGGCCGGCTGCAAAGAAACCCCCGGCAGTCCGGTTATCTCCGCGAGATGTTGCTCGAGTTCGTAGATGACCTGCAACGCACCTTGCGCGTCTTGTACTTCAGTGAGGGGATGAACATTGGCAAACTCTGCGATGCGCGCGACTCGTTCGTTGAGCCGCGAGTTGTACTTCATCGTGCACGAGCCCAACGGATACATGCCGAGGTCGATCGAATAGTTCCAGCTCGACATCCGCACGAAGTGGCGAATCACGTCGACTTCGCTGACTTCGGGCACGCCTTCGAGGTCGTCGTCGCGCTGAAACTCGCGCGGCAGGAGATCGTCCACTGGTGATTCTTCAACGTCCAACGCCGGCAGGCGATAGCCAACCCGGCCTTGTTGCGAGCGTTCGAAAATTAGTTGCTCATTGGGACTGATGTGGGATGTAACTTTTGTAATTCCGTCGCTCATAACGATTTGTGCTTTGTTTCTTAGAGCTTTGTACTTTGTTAACAGCCTACGGACCACTGACAACTGACCACTAACAAAGAACAAAGTACAAAGAACTATTACCTATTAGAAACTTCGCTCAACCCTTCAACCAGCGCGTCGATCTCGTCTCGGCTATTGATCTCCGTCACGCAAACAAGAAAATCGTTCGGTCGATCGGTGAAGAACCGCCAGAGGGGAATGCCGCCTTCGATCCCTTTCTCTTTACCGAGACGCGCAAGCAGCGCGCCCGCGTCGAGTGGACCACGCACGACGAACTCGTTGAAACGAGGTCCGGAGAAGGGAAGTAAAAAGCCATCGAGTGATGCGATACGGCGCGCAGCGTACGCGGCCTTTTGCAGACACTGATGCGCGGCTTCCTGGATGCCGCGCCGTCCCATTGTTTCCAGGTAGACCGTAGCGGCGAGTGCGATCAGACCTTCATTCGTGCAGATATTTGACGTCGCTTTCTCACGTCGAATGTGTTGCTCCCGAGTCGCCAGGGTGAGCACGAAACCGCGATGTCCCTTTTTGTCGTAGGCCTCCCCGACGAGCCGGCCGGGAATTTGGCGCGCGTACTTGTCGCGCGTCGCAAAGAGGCCGACGTATGGTCCACCAAACGACAACGGCACTCCGAACGATTGTCCTTCGGCGACGACAATGTCGGCGCCGCATGCACCTGGCGACTTCAGCAGACCCAGCGACATCGCTTCCGTCACCGCGACGACGAGTAACGCGCCTTTCGCGTGTGCGGCGTCTGACAATGCTGAAAGATCCTCGACGCAGCCAAAAAAGTTTGGCGATTGGACCACGAGCGCCGCTGTGTGATCGTCCACGGCTTTCGCGAGCGCCGCAGCCGATTGACCAGTCCGCGCATCGAACGGAACCACTTCCAGATCGATCCCCGCGTGTTGCACATAAGTGTGAACTACTTCGAGATACTGCGGATGTACCGAGCTCGTCGCAATCACTTTCGAACGCCGCGTCACGCGTTCCGCCATCAACACCGCTTCGGCGAGCGCCGTTGAACCGTCGTACATCGACGCATTCGCCACTTCCATACCCGTCAACTGGCAAACGAGAGTTTGAAACTCGAAGATCGTTTGCAGTGTGCCCTGCGAAATCTCCGGTTGGTACGGCGTGTAAGCAGTGAAAAACTCGGAGCGCGAAATAATGTGATCGACGATCGTCGGAATGTAGTGAGAATACGCGCCGCCGCCGAGAAAGCTCGGCCTGCGAGCGGCGGCGTTGCGTCTGCCCATTTTTTCAAAGCGATTTAGTAACTCGATCTCCGAGAGTGCGGCGGGTGTGTTGAGGGGCCGCTTCAATAGCAAATCCTGAGGTATGGAATCGAATAAATCTTCAGCCGATTTGAGCCCGATGGCTTCAAGCATCTCTTTGCGCTCTTCCGGCGAGTTAGGAATGTAGCGCAAGTTTATTCGCTCTCAGCTTTCGTAAAATCTTCGTACTCCGCGGCGGTAAGCAGGCTGTCGACTTCACCCGCGTTCGCCATGCGTAGTCGGACCATCCAGCCTTCGCCATACGGATCAGAATTGACCTTTTCCGGTTCGTCCGCAAGCGATTCATTGATCCGTGAAACAGCGCCGGACACTGGCGTGAAGATTTCAGACACCGCCTTAACCGATTCGACTGATCCAAACGACTCACTGGCGCCAAACTCCTCGCCCGCTTTTGGCAACTCGACATACACCACGTCGCCGAGTGAGTTTTGGGCGTAGTCGGTGATGCCGATGACGGCTTCCTCACCATCCACCCTGACCCATTCGTGGTCCTTACTGTAGTGCAGGTCTTCTGGAACGTTTGCCATGGTTCCTCCAACTGGTTTGAGAATTATTTAATGCGTTTGTAAAACGGCGTCTTGACGATCTGCGCGCCAACAAGTTTGCCGCGAACGTCGATCTTGATCTCCTGTCCGACGGACGCGTGCTCAACCGGGACGTACGCCATGCCGATGTTCTTTTTCAGAAAGGGCGCGGGACTCCCCGAGGTTACTTTTCCAACTTTTTCATCGTTGACGAGCACGTCCTGCTCATCTCGCGCGATGCCGCGTTCGGTTACCTCGAAGCCGACCAGCTTGCGTTTGATTCCTGCTTGCTTCTGTTGGGCCAACGCTTCGCGTCCGACAAAGTCGCTTTTGTCGAGTTTGCAGATCCAACCGAGGTTCGCTTCGAGCAGCGTAGTGTTTTCGTCAATCTCGTGACCGTAAAGCGCCATTCCGGCTTCGAGTCGGAGTGTGTTACGCGCGGCGAGTCCGCAGGGAAGCACTCCGGTCGGCGCGCCTGTGTTTCCAGCGTCGAGAATCTTGTTCCATAGTTGTTCGGCGCGCTCGGCGGATGCGTACACTTCGAAACCGTCTTCGCCTGTGTAACCCGTGCGCGAGACGATGCCACTGACGCCATCAACTGTGCCGGGACGGAAGTGGTAATACTTGATCTCCGAAAGCGGCAGATCAGTAAGTGATTGAAGGATCGACTCGGCGTCGGGGCCTTGCAGTGCAAGCTGGCAATATTCAGCACTCGCATTGTGCAGCTCAACCGATTCGCCGTTGTGGTGCGATTTGATCCAGTCCCAGTCTTTCTCAGTTGTTCCGGCGTTAACTACGAGCAACAGATGATCGGCGGCGAGACGATAGACGAGTAGATCGTCGATTACTGTTCCTGACGGTGTCGTGAGCGCGGAGTAATGCGCCTGACCGTCGACAAGTTTCGTAACGTCGTTCGAAGTCAAACGATTGACGAAAGCGATCGCGTCACTGCCGCGAACGTCAATCTCGCCCATGTGCGACACATCGAAGAGTCCGGCGTGTGTGCGCGTGCGTAGATGTTCTTCGATCGTACCGGCGGGATACTGGACGGGCATGTCCCAACCGCCGAAGTCGACCATGCGTCCACCGAGTTGCCGGTGGGCGTTGTTGAGTGGGGTACGTTTTAGTTGCGGCGCTGTTGCGGTCAAATTAATCACTCGCGCGGCTTGCTTCGAGGCCTCACGCTGTTTTTAATCAGTGAATAAAGGTGAAGCCGCAAACTAGCATGCGACGTGCGGTGCGTCAAGCGATGGTCATTTGACCGCAATGCGAATGACTGGGAGTTCTGGCGAAAAGAGAATCAATACTATCAGTTTGTTTTGGTTGAAGAGTTTTTAAGGCGTCTTGAGCGAGATGAATTTGGCATTGATAACGGTTAACGTCGCCCTAATTGCGTCTCCTGGTTCCGATGATTTGCACTTCGTTTGACGGCACGGTTGGCGTTGGCCTCGGAGACTCGATAGATGGAGGAAGTAAAAATAAGTCATACTCGGCATTTTCTCGAAAGCCGCCATCGATTGCGATAACACGTTTCGGCGATATCCTTCGCTGCTTAATGAGATACCGTCTAGCCTCATTTGCCATTCTTTTACCTTCTCCGGGGTAAGAGTTTTTACCAGCATAAGTAACAACATATCCGCGAACTTGCGTATTGTTCGCCAGTTCAAAACTAAAGTTGTCCAAATGAGCATTCACAGCCTCTTTATTTCGAGTAAAGATTTTCTGAAATGGCCTGGGAGGGTGGACACCGTCATAGGGGGGAAATCCTTTGCATCGCTTTCCATTTTCGTTGCTCGGCGGGAAATGGGTGACGTCAGTCACGTGACCGTCTTGTACTGAAAATACAATGCCCTTCTCAACGTTGGTGTAGTAAACGGTCGCTTCGTTACTATATCGTTTAACAAATCCATCTAGATCTATTCCCGTGTCAGAAAGACGGGGATAAACGAACGGTCTTACGGTAACCGACAGTACTGTATCCTTGAAAACATCCCATCCGTCTGTAAGTCCAACGCAAGGAGATTTGGCATAGGCAACAGTAATCGCTTCTGTGGTTGTTCGGAACATACAACTCCAAGGGTCATCACAAGGTCCATAAACACGTTCGACATCGGCCCGCGTTGAATGCAAAGGTCTAATGCCGAACTTGTTCTGCAAAAGACCTTGTGGATTTACGGCGAGTAGCGTCCCCGCGAAAATACAAATACAAACAAAGACTCGCATATTTGACCACCACAACCTGTTAGGAATACAACGCTGTCGCACATACTGATCAAAATCACGGACCCACGCTTTCTTGCCAGAATCTGCGAGGAATACAATGCTCTCGCACATACTGATCAAAATCTTTTGACCCTAGGGTTCTTGCCGCATCGTCCATTTCTCCATCTCTGTAAGTTTTCCCAGTCGCCCCGGAATCGTTTGGGGCATTATGAGTGAGTTCATGTATTAAACTCAACACGTACATGTAAGGAGTTTGCTTCACCGAAAACGGATTCGCAGTATTTATGTACCTGAGAAACACAACACTATAACGTTGGCGGGTACGCCAGTTGCCGGGATCGGTGTAATAGTAATTTGATAAACCTCCACCGCCCGCTACCGGTTGTTTTTCCTGTGGTATGACTTCATGAAATTTGTCCGGTGGCACGTCAACAAAGACTCCTCCACCATCTGATCTTTCAACTTGTTGAATACATCGAGAATATCGGTTGAACTAGGCGCAAACTTCGTAGCTGTCAACTTCAGCGACGTCTGTCCCTGTGCGTAGGCCACGCGTAATTGATCGTTCCAGAAGGTTGCCTCGGTGCCGCCTGGTGTTCGCACCAGCGCCCAGGCGAAAAAATTTGCGATGAATTGATCGTCAAGCACAGGTGGCGGCGCAGGCGCACGTCTGCTGGCGTGCGCGCGTTTCGTGCGATTCATTGCCTGGCCCAACTCGCCGCGCGTGCCGGGATCGCCGACGCGTCTCCCGTTCCAGGGCTCCAGCGGCACTTTCGGTGAACGAATCGTGGATGGAATCGGCGGCGCCGGCTGACGCTCTGAAAGTGATTCCCTCTGCACATCTTCGAGATCCGGCAAACTACCTTCCGGTTTGCCGGGCCGAGGCTTTCCATGTCGGTTCTGTTGCGGACGCTGCGCTGCATCGGACGCGAGTAACGAGGCATTCGAAAACGTTAAGAGCGAACCACAGACGATGAGAACAATTGTAACTTGCAGCATCCATGGAAGAGTGAAGCGTGAGTGCGTGAGGACCTCCGGAGCGTTTCCGAAAAACGAGCGGTTGCTTAATCAATTACTCTTAGGGGAAAGCAAAGTGGGCAGTGGGCTCGTCTAAATCGTCTTCGGTGACGGTGGGACGATACGACGATTCAGTTCGTATTGGACCGCGGAAATTTACTCTCGCGAGTTTCAGATGTCAATGCTTTTTTCGCCAAGCCCGAAGTACATAAGATAAGCCTTGGCGCAATAGCTTAGTAACACGGATACAGTGAATTGAGATCTTAGTTGCGGCCGTCGACTTCGACCTTTTGCACGGCGCCACCGCGACACCAGAAGACGACGCGCATTGTGTCGGGCCGGCCGTCGAGGGAGGCTTTGACGAAGGCGGCGTTTTGGCGCAGTGCGGATTCAAAGTCTTCCAGCATGCGCGGGTCGCGCGGTGAGTGGACCACTTCGGCCAACGATGCAGCACCGTTAGTGAACACGTCCGTGACGACCAGCATGTCATCATCAGGCGCGTAATAATTCGAACCAGGATGTGCGTAAGCGCGGGTCATCTTCGCGAGGGCGCCTTCAGGGTCGAGGCTCGGTGACTCAGTACCGTAAGGGGCACGCGTGGCCGCAAGAGACTCGGGCGTGACCGGCTTACTCAAATCGTAATAGCCAAACGCTCTAAGATCTTGATCTCCAAACTCACTGGTTCCGAGCATGAGCACTGCATGACGTTGAATCGCAGCTTCACGCAGCGCCACAAAATGCGGGCGCAGCGCGTTAAGCATCAGGAAGAACATGATCACCGACGCAAACGTGCCGACGGTGTAAGGCATCACACGTGGTCTAAGGAACCCCGCGAGGCTGGTACCAAATGACGGACGTGGAGCCTGCCTGCTAGCGGCTGCTTCGATGTAAAGCGCGTTGGAAATCGAAACGGCCAGATCGACGGGCGGTGTCGGGCGAGACAAAAGACCAAGGCCGCGAGTCAACGATCGCAGTTCTGCTGCCTCAGCTCGACACACTGGACAGCAATCCAAATGCTCATCGATCGCCACGCGTGCCGGCAGAGATACACAATCGTCAACGTATAACGAAAGCGACTGTCTGGTTTCTTCGCACAACATAAGAGAACTTCTCATTCCACTGGCATTGCCAATGTTTGGATGGCTGACCGACCCCGGCTGCTCCCTTTTGTCAAAAGAAGCAACTCCGACAAGTTTAGGGCAACCCCTTCAGGCTCGAGTGAGCGATGCAATCAAACGGGTGTTGCTGGCCACGTTTTCAATACGCTCTCATCTTGCCACTTCGGAAGCCTTGACCCCGCCGTTTTTTCACTTCGACCCATTTGGCACCGAGTTTCGTGAGCCGGGGCGGGTCAGCCATCCTTTACAAAGATCCTTCCAGCTTGCGCCGGAGTTCCTGGCGTCCACGCGCCAGTCGAGACTTAACAGTTCCCACGCTGATGTCGAGTGCGACCGCTATCTCCTCGTACGCAAAACCTTCAATGTCGCGCAGCACTACTGCCTCTCGATAAACGCGGCGCAAACCACTTAACGCCTTCCTCAATGCCCGTTCTCGTTCATGCGCGAGTGCGCCGTGCTCGGGGTTACTGGAGTTACCAGAACTAAGCTGGGCAATCAGCGCCGAATTTCCCGCGGCATCCGCGGCATCAATTGAGACTGTCGAGTCTCGATGTCGCCGCCGCCACCACCGCCACCGGTTTCGCGCCTGATTAATGGCGATGCGATAAATCCAAGTCCGCAGATCTGACTCACCACGAAACTGCCCGATGCTCTGAAATGCCCGCAGGAACGTTTCTTGAGTCAGGTCGCGAGCTTCTTCAGTGTTCTCGGTCAGGCGGTAAAGAAGACCGTAGATCTCGCCGGAGCGCTCGTTTACCAGTTTTTCGAAGGCCGCCGGGTCGCTGCGCTTCAATCTTTCAATGAACTGATCTTCAACCGCTGGCCGAGCTTCGACCAAGGTCGCCGGTGCAACCTGCTCCATTTCCATTTGCCCGCGGAGGGCTATTGGCTCTCCGTAGCTCACCGATTACCCCCTGGGGCGGGAATCAGAGCAGTCCAAATAATTTGCCCTTTCCCGGACAGGCTGCCCTTTTGACACCGTGACCGGTCGATTTGTTCCCGAAGAAAATTCATCGGTAATTTAGATGCGTTTTTGGACAAACCGAGATAGTTCGGTTGCCTTGACAACTTTTCATACGCGCCATTAGAGTGACGGTTTTCGCTATAATACACCCAAAACAAAGAACGCAGCCGACTGTGGTGGCTTGCACGAGGGATATAAGTGGCAAAGTATAAAAAGAAGGTCGTCCGTAAACTTCAACAGGACAAGTTCCGCGACACTACGATGGGTCTGTTTGACCGGCTGGGCAACCTGCTCGAGGGCCGGGGACGGACGATTCTTTACGGACTCGGCGGATTGATCGTAGCCGGGTTGCTTATCCTTTTCTTTGTTAAGTGGAGCAACCGCAAAGCCGATGAGGCCCGGCAGGCACTGGGTCGCGCCATCACCATCTCGACCGCAAATGTCGGCGCGCCCATGCCCGGCGTAAGCGAATCCAGCGTGACTTTCAACAGCGAGTCGGAACGATCGCAGCGGGCCATCGAAGAATTCGAGAAAGTGGCCGCCAAGTACGGTGATCCATACCGCTCACAGGCCCGCTACTTCATCGCCTCCAACCGTCTCTCAGTCGACCGGCCGAAAGGAATCGCCGAACTGACTGACCTGCAAAACAACAGCGTCCCGGAAGTCGCGGCGTTGTCGAAGTTCGCCCTCGCGCAAGTGAAAGAAAGCGACGGAAAACTCGACGAAGCAGCCCAGATTTACAGCGAACTTGCCCGGTTGAATGGCCCGACGATCACTCAGGAAACAGCAAACCTCAAACTCGCCAAGGTCTACGAGAAGCAGGGAAAGACGAAGGAAGCGACTGACATTCTGTTCAATATCGTCGATGCTGCTCGCAAGGCGAAAGGTGTGGACAACCAGCCTGCACCAGTTTCCGCTGCGGCACGGGAAGCAGAGACTGAGTTGAAGAAACTCGATCCCGAGCGCCACAAACAGTTGCCATCTGAGGTCCCCGCCTCGTTAGTTGGTTGATTCCGCTACACAAGTACCACGACGAGGATGGATAACCTAACTCATTCACTCGTCGGATTAACTGCGGCCAAAGCGGGTTTGGAGAGACTATCTCCAGGAGCAACTGCCCTCTGCGTCCTCGCCGCTAATGCTCCTGATTGCGATGTAGCCATTCTGCTCTTTGGAGATCGTTGGACGTACCTTCACCATCATCGCGGAATCACTCACGCCATCGTCGGTGTCGCTGTTCTTTCCTTGTTCCTACCGTTAGTCTTCTACGGAATCGATAGACTGTGGGCTCGGTTTCGCGGGCAACCTGCGAAGACGAAGTTGAAGGGCCTCATGGTGACGTCAGTGCTCGTGACCGCGACTCATCCGTTGCTGGATTGGACCAACAATTACGGTATTCGGTTCTTCCTGCCATGGAGCTCGAAGTGGTCCTACGGCGATCTCGTTTACATAATCGATCCGTATATATGGCTGCTGCTGGGTGGAGCGTGTTTCTTGTTGTCGGCCAAAACGATGGGTGGGAAGATCGTTTGGACAGCGGTGGCGGCGGTGCTGACTGGGCTCGTGATTTTTGCTCCTCGTGCTGCTGGTCTGCCGCCTTTTTTCGTTGCGTTTTGGGTTGCGGCTATCGTGATTTTGATCGTGTTGTTCGTACTTGGCGCTGGCCGGAGATTTGGGAACAAGATCGCAATCGTCGCTCTTGCCATCGTACCCTGTTACTGGACTTTTCTTGGTTACGCACATTCTCGAGCACTCGCAAGCGGATATTACCAGGCGACGAACGTCGTGCAACCGTCGAGTGAACCGATCCAACGGCTGTCTGTTATGCCAACCCTCGCCAGTCCACTACATTGGGATTGCGTATTCGAAACTGATCGCGCGACCTACCGCTTTGGCTTGCGGCTGATGAGTGACAACTTTCCTCGAACGCGAGTCATTCGCTATGAAAAGCCTTCGGGACCTTTGGCAGAGGTAATGGAGAATGTCTCGCAGGATCGACCGGTACAGATCTTTCTGGGTTTCGCACGATATCCGGTGGCGCGTCTCGCCGATCCAAACTGCACGACCGACACTCTACTTCAATTGGCAGACTTACGTTACACTGAGCCGGGCAGCCGGCGAGGCACTTTTACACTCGAACAACCGGTTGATTGTCCAGCGAACGATATGGGAGGCAGATGAGCGAAACCAACGAGTTCTCAAAGGATTTCGAGACGCTGCCGGCCCTTGCCGAAGTAAGCCAGCAAAGAGAACGGGCGCGTAAACAACCGAGTATCGCCAGCGTACGTGTCTCACCCGGTCCTTATATCACCGTCGCCGCTGTACTCACTTTCTTCGCCGCTCTGTTACTGCGCATTCAATACGACGGTTGGGCTTTGCTGCTCGTCTCGGCCGCATGGTTGATCCTCCCGCTGCTCGCGTATACGGATCGAATCGTTTTCGACGGTCTTTCACTGCGACGACAAGGACCAATCTCGTCGCTGCTTCATTTGCTTACCGGTTATCGCAAACAACTTTGGATCGACGACTTCGAAACCGTCGAAACGCATGCGGTGCGAACGTTGCGAAGTGGCGGACGAGTGCGGTACCGCTATCGCACGCAGATTAGCGGCAAGGGCAGGGAGTTTGTCATCGTTTCCGGTGGACGCGAGTATCGAAGACTCGTGCGCGAGCTATTCCCGCTTATTCACGAGAACAAGCTCGACAACCGCAGCCGAGATTTGCGCGATTATCTTCACGAACCGGGATTTCTGAATCGAAAAGCCGAGCTCTCGCAGCTCGCGTCATCGGCTGTACTCGATGTTACCGACTCGGATTTCAAAGTAGGCGGCAAGCTGCATCAGCGTCGCGAAACGGAGAAGACCGAACCCACTCCGGAAGACCTGGAAAGAGCTCGATTGCTGCGTCGGTTAGGCAACGAACTGCGCGTGTCGGGACGTTTGCGTGAAGCGGGCGAAGCGTTTCGCCGCGCGCTCAACGTTAGACCGCATGGAGCCGGGTTGATTTATGACTACGCGCGTCTGCTTCGTTCCCAAGCGAGCGCGAATGCTGATGCGCGGTTGTTAACGAGAGCACGGGCCGCATTGCGTCTCGCGAGTATTCGCGCGCGAAATGACGTAGTCCTTTTGCCGTTGATTGGCGAGAGCTTTCTCGAGTGCGGCGACGCGCGACAAGCGAGGCTCGCATTACAAAAAGCGATCGAGATGGACAGCGGGAATTTTAAAGCTCGTGTTGGTCTGGCGGATATTGCCTTACGGGAAGGGAAGTTGGCCCACGTCATTCACCATTACCAGGAAGCCGCGCGCGATGCGTCCGAGCAAGCGCTTGCGCGCTATGCCCGGAACGAAGGTGAGTACTACATGCACCTCAACAACGACGACGACTACCTGGCAACGGAACTTCGCAGGATCAGTTGGCTTCAGAGCGTTACGCGCATCCGGCGTTTTGCTTTGCGTGTGACGAACGTCAGCGTTTTGATGGCGCTGATTGCCGGACTGGTCGACCCGGTCGCCGGAAGCTTCGCGTGGTCAATCGCTTCCTCCGCTCTCGCCGTCTGGCTCGTCTCACTACTCGGCACGCGAATGCTCTTCAGCCGTGCAAAACTTTCCTAAGACTTCTTTTTTTTGGACGACGACTTCTTCGCTGCCGACGCCACATCGGGTTTCGGTGTGATCGTGCGCGCTTGTTGTTCGGCCGCAGACGCGACAGCAAACGCCTGCACCGGTTCAGGACTTAGCAACGCATCCCAACGATAACGAGATCGCTGCGCTGATTCGCTCAAACGCTTGAACACCAGTTCGATAACCGCGTTGGTGATCCAGTTGTGATAAAACTCGCCGACCGATGCGAGTTCCGCATCCGGCGCCGGATTCATAAAATCGATTGCGTACGGCACGCCGTCTTTGATCGCAAACTCAACTGTGTTGATGTCGTAACCCAGCGCGGTGCACAACGTGCGCACGTCTTTGCGGACGCGATCCGCAAGCTCGGGCGCAAGGTAATCCGGATCGTGTATGTACTGCTCGCCTGACAAGTACGGCTTGCGCGGATCGTAAGCCATAATCATCACTTCTTCCTGGCCCACGCAGTAACATCTGACAAACTGATCGAAATCGATCCCCTCCTGGAGCGTCATGCAGAGCGTTCCGGTTTTGTTGTACTCGGTCAGAAGTTCTTCGAGTGAGTTGACCTTCGAAACGTTTTTCCAACCACCGCCGTCGAACGGCTTCATGAACGCCGGCAGACCGACGTAATCGACGATGCCTTGCCAGTCCATCGGGAAGGCGAGGTTGCGCAAGCTCTCGCTGACGATCCCCTCCATGTAATCCTTCTGTGGCAACAGCACTGTCTTGGGGATTGCGACGCCGAGTTTCCTGCCCAATGAGTAGTTGAAAAACTTGTCGTCTGCTGACCACCAGAATGGATTGTTGATGATGATGGTGCCTTCGAGCGCCATTCGTTTGAGGGTGGCGCGATAGAATGGAACTTCGTGCGAGATACGATCGATGACTAGATCGTATTGCGGCGGCGCGTCGTAACGAACGCCGTCGAGCTTGATGTATTCGGCGACGACGTCACGCCGCCCTTTTTCATTAATTCCTTTGATTATGGCTTCCGGAAAAGTCTTTTCCCTGCCAACGAGAACTCCGACCCGCTTCATATGTATGGATTTTCCTTTCTGCGAAAAACAAAGGAACATACGCGGGCAGCCTTATCTTGTCAAACCTGACTCTAAGTCCCCGGAACCGGCGATTTGTGGAGGAAATCCTTGTTAACGTGGATTCTTTGCAAATCCGTGGTTCATGTTACAATCCGCCTCTCCCTAGTGTTTGGCCTGAATCCCAAGGAGACTCGTTAGTTTGCATCGTTTAATATTTGCCCTGATAGTCCTCTGCGCGATCTTACTTCCCGTCTCGGCACAGGACGCCAAGCCGGCCGAAACTCCCGCAAAAAAGACACCCACGAAAGCGGCGAAACCGGCTCCAGCGAAGGACAATAAGTCTAACTCGGACGTGAAATTTACGGCCGAGCAGATCGTGGAATCCGTAATTTTGATGTACGGCACCCGTCCCGCCCTCGACCACATTAGGCGTAATGGTGCCGAGCGCGGAAAGATAATCCGCTACACCGCCGAGGGCAGCGCTGAAGAAGCAAACTACGAGCGTCGCTTCATTCGCGGGGCGGACCTGAATAAAGACAAGATCCGGCTCGATCAGAAGATGTCGACGATGGAATATTCGCTCATCTTCGGTGAAGGAAAACTTTTTGGATTGATTAATGGCGCCGCCTTCACGCCTCGTCAGGACGCGATGACGAGTTTCATTTCTCAGCATCACCACAGCATCGACTCGCTGTTGCGATATAAAGAGTGCGGCTCGACGCTCGCCGTCGTCGGCAAAGAGCAGCAGAAGGGGCTTGACCTGTTCGTCGTCGATCTTACGGACAAAGACCAGCGTAAGACCCGCTATTTCATTAGCTCGCGAACCTTGCGCATTCTCTGGTTGGAGTACCAGGAAGGTGTTCCCGGCGGACCCGCCGTGAAGTACACGAAGAAATTCCTTGACTACCGCCCGGTCCAACAGACCTGGGTTCCCTACCGCACCATACTTTACGAGAATGGCCGTGAGGCGCAGGAAGTCCGCGTCTCCAATATCACCTACGGCATCAAGGTCAGCGACGCTATCTTCAAGGCTCCGGAAGCGTAAGCAACATTTGTTCGGATTGTGCAAGCGAAAGCAGAGCGTTGTTCCGCTATTCGTCACCGCCACCGTACGCTTGAATCGAATTGATCACGCAAGACCATGAAGAAATTCGGAGGCCAACTCGGTGAGCTACACTTCCATGAGCAAAACCGGCGATGCCCAAGTGGGATCATCTCGTCGCTCATGACTTGTCACGCTGAGGTTCTGGCGAGCGCGCAACAGTGCCTGGCCTGGGCAAAAACTACGAAATAATTCGCTATAGAAGTCGGTCGCCAGTTGGAAGGCTGAGTTATCCTCTACTTCCCAACGGTAACCAATTATGGTCGGCACACCTGATTCGAGGAGCGCATGAAAGAAGCCATGAAAATCGCCGCGCCCAATCTGCACCGCAGTACGGGCCCCTAAACAACAGCTAAGAAAAGCAAGCCGTAGCTCCGCTTCACGCAGTGACATTCTCAGATCTGAGGCGGTGAAATCGCCGTCGGCCAGAATGAGCGGACTACCTTCGGGCAGGCTTTCATCGTAGTCTCCGTGTCCCGCGTAGTGAAAAATGTGGTAACCCTTTTTCAGCGCCTCTCTAAGTCCTTTACACGTTGCGGCTCGACCGATCATAGGAGTGACGTAATGCGGAATCGCGAGTTGATCCAGCTTCGCTTCAAAAAACTCTGCCAACTGCTTCGCTTCCTCTTCGGCCGCAGGAACCGTCCCATCCCTGCTTGAACCGACGACCAAAATCCGTAGCCTGTCGCCGTTACGCACTAACGAGTCAACAAATGTGGCGAATGGCTCAGCCAAACCTATTCTGGCTTGTTGTTCAGTCCTGCGTAAGATGACGTGGTCCATCGCGAGGTAGTCGTTGTGGCGTAGCAACTCAAACGGACAACTCAATCCTTCCACAGGGCCAATGAATTCCAACGTGAGGTTGGCAGGTCGTTGATTGGTAAGAGTCAGTGCGGTGGTTAGGCCCTTCAGTAGCTCCGGATTATTGATAAGCGCCTCGTAAAGACCGTCTCCTAACTTGCGAGCTTCCTTACGCCACTCACCCGTTTGTCCTTGCCACAAACTGGCGTTTAGATTGTCGGCGCGACGAGCGAAGTCATCAAAAGCTACGGTAGGTTTTGAGTCCGCTCCGAACTGATTACGAAGACCAGGGCCGGTGAGTTGTGCTCGTAAGAAACGCTTGTGATCGTAGGTAACTGAAAACGTGAAGCTTTGATCTCGCCGCGCCTCCGCCTTTTCCAGCAGCGATTCTCTAACTGCGCATCGCGCCGACTCCACGTATGCGTTTTCCGTGTACTCGAGTTTGTCCAGAAAATCGAAAACCTTGTAATTCTTTAACGCGTCGCGCACTCGCGGCGCAGTTGTTCTTGCGCTCAGGATTATCAAGCCGGAACTGGAGTTACGAGAGCTCTGCCGAATTTCTCTGAGCAACATCATTCCGGGGAGATCAACCTTGTCTATGTCCTTGATGTCGAGGGCGAGATCGACCGAGATCAAATCAAACGCTTCTGTCTTGATGTTTTTGCATGCAGTCTCGTAATCCTCGACCAGACAGACATTATGAGTGTGGAATGCGCCAGCCAACGCTTCCATCAGAATATCTTGCCAATGGTGGTCGTCTTCGATGAGGAGTATACGAATGTCGGACATACGGAGTTAGAGACCAAGCTTGTCAGCTATCAGGCAGGCAGACAGCAGGCAATGCTGCCGTGCGACGGCTCGCCAACTGAGAAATCTGAGCGCGTTGAGTGAGTAATAAAACAGCCCGATGTAATACTCTTCGAAGTCAGCGCTCGGGTTCTTGGACACCATGTCAGCCGCAATAGTCCGCAGGTGGAGTACAGTAGCGTAGGCTTTTGC
The DNA here is from genome assembly GCA_035646355.1 of Pyrinomonadaceae bacterium. Lineage (GTDB taxonomy): Bacteria > Acidobacteriota > Blastocatellia > Pyrinomonadales > Pyrinomonadaceae > PSRF01. The sequence goes on from DASRPN010000067.1 coordinate 68,213, forward strand.
AAGCGCCGGATTCTGAGTATCGAAGCTGTCGCGCAGCGATTCCAGATCTTTAAAACTTCTTGCCTTAAACAGCGCTTCCTCCAACTCCAGGCGCTCGCTTAACGAAGCCTCTTCCGCTCCTAAAAGCTCAGCCCGGACCACGAGATCCATCTCGGCAATGTCGCGCAGAATGTGGCCCGGTCCCGTGTACTCAAAATCGATCAGCCAGGCTTCATTCGACTCGTCGACCAGAATATTATCGCTGTTGAGATCGCCGTGTGTGTAACAAACATACGTCGACCGCTGAAACTCGCGGTCCGCGGACGCGATTAGTGGATTCGTAAAGCCGCGGCCCTTTATCGAGTCGAAATAAAGCTGTCCCTTACCCTGCACACCCTTGAGTTGAGAGAATGCTATTTGAAGTTTTTCTTCGGTCAGCTCAAGCTTTTGGCAATACTCGTTTGTAAGATTGCAAAGCCTCAAAGGGCTATGATTTGCGTACCAGGCAGCACAAGTTTCGCTAAACAGCCGAGTCAGCGTTTCCTGAATCTGCGCTAAGTCGTGTCGCGGATAAAACTCGCGAAAGGACTTAATGTCGTCGCCGCGGCTGCCCAGCAGCGAGTACGTGATTCCGGCGAGATGCGTCGTTTGATTCAGTTTGATGATATTAGTGCTTCGCGCGCGAATGAAAGGCTCGGCATACTTCTTAAAATTCTCGTACTCCCGCTTGATTCTTTTCACAGCTCCAAACTTCACAACCACCGGCGTAGCGGCGCCTTCGTTTAAAAAAGGAGTCGCCCGCAGGACAGCCGAACCACTCAAACCCGCCGTTAGCGGCCTCACTAGCAAACTCTGCGCTTCGGGGAACAGGCGGCAGAGGAGGTCTTCCAACTCGTCAGCCACTCGTGCTTGTAGAGGGGTGTCGCGTTTCACACGCTCACCTTCTACTTCCAGGTTAAGCACGACTTGATCGCGCTGCCCGCGCGATTCCCACTGCACTTCGAGGTTAAGGTTGATGCTGTCTTCAACGACCTTGCGAACGTCGGTGAGAAAATTCGCTTCATCGAAATCGTACTTGTCCTGAAAGTCAGCAACTTTGAACTTCTTGAATGCCTCGCGGACCCGCGTTTTTTCCATGTAGGCTGAGATCAAAATGACTTTGAGGCCCTCGCCGTGCTCGGTACGCTCCAGTTCGCCAACAAAATCGAGTCCCTCGCGGTTGGAGCCATCGCCGAACACCATACTTACGTCGATAACAGCCAGGTGGTAGAAGTTATGGTTGAGAAAGTCGCGTGCCTCTGCGACCGAACTCGCGATGTCGACCTGGTAGTCCGCCGTTCGCAAGGCGGAACCAAAAATCTCCCTCCACCTTTCTTCATCCTCGAGTACAAGAATGCGGCCTGTCGACTTCATAGTGCACCTATACGTTCTTTGTCCCCGCCCCCGATATTCGCAAAGACTTCCTGCACTACGGTAATAACCTTTGCCGGATCGTAAGGTTTGTCCGCCACATCATCTGCTCCCGCCATAAAGAGAGTGCGCATGTCTCCCCATGGAAGTGATGAACAAAACACGACTAAGTGTTGATGGTTGGATAGTATTCGATTGATGAGGTCGCGTTCGTCACGGCTCAGGCGCGGGCAACCGAGAATAACCAGATCGGCAACGCCTTCCTCATCGTTTTTGGGCGGAGGCTCGTAATCGTAAGAGGAGAGAATTTGAACGTTGTAACCCTGATCGCGGAGGGCGGCGGCCACCTTGTCGCGCCAGTAAGACTGCCGGTCGATGATTAAGACGCGTTTGTTGGAAGGTTCACTCATTGTACTGGTTCCGGCGTTATTGCAATTGGCAAAGACAGCGTAAAAATGGTGCCAGTTCCAAAAGTGCTCTGCAGCTCTAAATCACCGCCATTGGCTCTGGCGTACTGGCGAGAGCTCCACAGGCCGAAACCGGAGCTCGCTTTGGTTGAATAGAAGAGATCGAAAACTTTGTGCTGGTCTTCGCGCTTAATCCCAGGTCCATTGTCTTCCACCTCGATCTCCACAAACTCCTTTCTCCTTTCCTTACCCAGTGGATCGTGAACCGCGCGAATAGTGATGTTACCGCCATCGGGCATTGCCTCCACGGCATTCGTGAACAGATTTCTCAGAATGTCGATTATCTGACCAGGAACGACATGCACGTTCGGCAGGTCGTCCTGAATCTCATGAGCCATGTTTAAGTTCTCGGGAGCGTGCAACGAAGGATCTGCCTCGGCAAGAAGATCTTTCACGGGAATAATAGTTCGCTCGTGGGCCAGGTCTTCCAACTTCGTGATCTTTGAACGAAGCCCTTTCGCCATATGTATTAAACGCGATACGTCATTAGCGACTCGTTCCAGTTCTGCGTCGATCTTTGGATGGGAAATCTGCTCGTTTTTCATGACCGTCCTTATGCGACCAAGATAAACGTCCACCGGTTTGAGCTCCTGGCCGAGGCGGTGTGCTATTTCCATGGCCGATTGACCTACCTCGCTCATAATTTTGTGACTACGAACCTCCCGTTCGAAGTCTTCCTTTTCCTTGGCGATTTCCAGCCGGTGGATCGTGATGGCAAGTTGTTTTGCCAATCCTTCCAGAAGATCCTCATCGGCATCACTAAAGCAGTTCGGCTTTATATCGCTGAGCACAAGATTGCCGTAATACGATTTTTCGAAGAGGAGGGGGGTTACGATCAGAGTCTTGATTGTTGAATCGTCGCCGATTGACTTGGCGACTTCTGGCGGGGGCGCGTCCAAATTGTCGACGCGGATAGTTGTCATGTCGCGCGCTACCTGACCGTTAATACCTTGGCTCTTCTTGATGGTTGCCAGGGGCATGGTGGCCCGTTCATGGCCCACTGCTGCCACTCTCAATTCCTCGGTAAAAGGGTCGTAACGACGGATTACTACTTCGCCACCACTAAACTCGCCGACCTTGGCGATGACCACATTATACGCATTTTCCAGATGGGAAGGCTCAATTATCTCGCCCAGTTCCGATCCGGCCTGCGACAACAGCAGGAACCGTTTTGCCTCCTCCGTAGCCCGAGTGTAATCGCGCGCATTCTTGATCGCTACCACGGCCAATTCGCCAAAAAGGTTCAGAATTCGTTCATCCCGTTCGTCGAAAGCATATTGACGAGGACTCTCGAGATCCAGGACCCCGATTATTCTGTCGTCCTCGGCTAACAGCGGTACCGCCGTTTCGCTATGAATGGCTCCGCTGCCTTTGTAATAGGGATCCTCCTGTGCATCGACACCGATGGTGGTGTATGGCTCTTTGGTTGTAGCGACGTGCTTTACGATGCCTAATTCATATGCGCCAGATAATTCGATAAGTGAATTCTGGGTTTCGTAGTCGCTCGAATCGACATAGTACTGGACCGGTGTTTCGCCGTCGTATTGTTGAAACAGCGCACCTTCAGCACCAATCAAGCGCCGCGCCTGCGACAAGATGAACCGAATGACTTTCTCCGGGTCACCCCCCTGCGCGATGATCTCTTTCGTAACCTCATGCAGAATCTCGAGACTCCGCCGGCCTTCGTCAGCTTCCTCGTAAAGTCGCGCTTGCTTGATTGCCAGCACTGCCTGGCCGGCCAGCGTAACGAGGAAGGCTACATTGCCTTCACTGAACGCCGATTCTCTCTCACTCTCGAAACTAATCACACCGATCATCTCGCTCTCGTCCTTGCGGAGCGGTACATCCATTTCCGATAGCGTTTTCTCGAGGAGAGGAAAGTAGACGTCTTTCCATTTGGGATCGTTCTTTACGTTGTTGACTCGAATCGCGCGTTTGTTGCGAAAAACCCACGGCACCAATCCCTGGTCGTCAGGTGATAGTTTATGACGTGCAAACTTGGACTTTTCGATTCCGAAACTAACTTCGGTCTCCAAACGGTTCGTGTGTTCGTTGAACAGGTAGATAGAAGCCGCATCAGCTCTAACCGTCTTACTCGCTGTCGTAAGTATTGACGCAAGCACGTCCTGCAGTTTCAACGATTTGCTGATGTCGACATCGATTTGACGAAACGCTTCGAGTTCGGCAAAACGATGGCGGTTAAGATCCTGGAATTTGCGGTTGTTGTAGATGGCTATTGCCGCAAAGTTAGCCAGACCGTTGATGAAATTCTTTTGCGGCGCCTTGAAGTCTTGAGGGTGGCGGTAATTCACGAATAGGACGCCGACCGGTTCTCCTTCCACCCTCAGAGAAAGTGCGACGGTCGATGCTATTTGTTCTCGACGTTCGAAATCACCTTGTCTGGCATGCGCACCGTCTGAGAGTTGTGCGAATAAGGTCGTACTATCCTCGGCCCAAACAGGTTCGTCTCTTTTCAAAGCAAGCCAGGCGATATCGTCCGGTCTCGATGCTTTCTGCAGTATTCCGTGTAGCAATTCCCCGCTGGCCAGAGGGGCACTGAATCGTTCTTCCAAAGGTAGATCGCTATTCTCAACATATGGATACAAGGTAACGAGGTCTGCTTTGGTGGCGATTCTAATTCGCTCTACCAGCGTGGGGAGCATGCTGTCTGAGGAGATGCCGCGAGTGAGCTGTTGCGCTTCCTGGTTCAGTGCCTCGAGGTAGGAAAAGAGCCGCATGTCGCTAATGGCCAGCGAGATCTGGTTGGCGAGGAGGGTCAGAATGTGAATGTCTTCGTCATCAAATGCGTTGGGTCTAAGGTGCTGTATGGTGAGCGCGCCAAGTGGTTCATCTCTAAACATCAGCGGGACGAATACGAGCGACTCCGGGTCCGGTTGGTCATCAGCCATTAGCGGATAGAACTCGGCTAAAGGCTCTTTGTTTTGCGAGCGGTATAGTTCAACAAACTTCTCTTTTTTGGCGATCGCATACGCGCATCCGCTCTTGTAACGACCGTCGGGCAAAGTTTCCAAATCCATCGACTGGTCCAACCAATGCTCGATCGTACCTTCAAAGGCCATGTGGTAATCGATGGTCTTATTTGACTGATGGTAGACGCCCAGCATGAAAAAATACTTCGTGTCCAGAATCTTAGAGATGTTTGTGAACACATGCTCGAAGAGCTCACGAGGTTCCTCAAGCGTTTGGTTGATGTCCTGACCAATCTTGACTACTTCGCGGTACCGGCCCAACAACCAGACGGTCTCGAGTACCGGAAGCCACTGGTCAGTGAAAAGCTTCAGCACATCCTTCTCAAGCTTCTTCAGTTTTCTGTTTTTGCGGAAACCAAGTATCAATACCGCCATCGGTTTGATTTCGCGCTTGGTGAAGAAAGGCACCCCGGCAACGGTCTCGAAACCCCGGAAGACAGTCTCACTTTGTATGGTCTGGCTTCGGCGCTCGCGATTCTCTACATAGAGTTTGGCGTGCGCTATGGCTCGTTGAGAAAAGGCGTTTAACTGCTGTTGTAGATCTGGCGGCGCTTCGGCTGGCAGATTGCCGGCGGTCACGGCATCACCGTGGAACAGTTGCGTAACTGGATTGACGGACTGGACTGCGCAAAAGTCCGCGCCGAAGAGTTTTTGAGCTTCTCGCGCCAGGCTTTGTTGGGTACCTGCGCGATTGCCGGGCGTTTCGTGTGGGAGAGAAAAGTTCATAGCAGTGGCGTCGTTTGCTTGAAAGATGGCAAGCGTCAGCTTTTAGACTGCTTACAGATCTCTGAAGCCGGAGGACGACGAAGGTGAAGCTTCCGCAAAAGATGAAGTTCGAGACAGTAGAGGCTTCAAACGGGCATACATATACCACTCGCACGAGACGCTCGCAATAGGAGGAGTGGTGAGAAGCCCGGCTAATCGTTTTGGGTCATCAGTACAGGCGACGCCAGGTTTCACTCCTCGACGACCGCGCAATGAAGCAGACGCTTGTACCCTACCGGACCCTCGGAGCCTCCTGTACGAAAACGGCCGTGAGGCGCGCAGGGAGTCCGCGTCTCCAACATCCCCTACGGCATCAAGGTAAGCGACGCCATCTTCACGGCTCCGGAAGCTTAACTCACTTAAAGAAACTCGCAGCCATACGCTTCAAATCGTCCATCGAGCTGCCGTCCTGGTTTTGGTCCAACATCGAGGAAAGCATGCTCATAGCATCCGGCGCATTCGTGCGAGCCTCCTCCTGTTGATTATTCAGCATGTTGGATAGGCCATCAGCGTCGAGTGCATTCTCATGCTGGGCTTTTCCAAGCGAACCCATAACAAGAGGTGCCAGCGTTTCCAGTAAGCCAGCCGCGGAGCCCTGGTCCAGACCAGCCGCCTGCGCAAGATTGTTTTCAATCGCCGGCCGCTGATTTCCAAAAACGTGTCCGAGAATTGCAGAACCATCTGCTGTTTGAGGGCTCTGGAGATAACCAGGAACATTATCCAGGATGCTGCCGTCATGGTCGGTGGCGACGGCCTGATGTATGTTCTGCGCCTCTTGAGGTTGCGAAGCATTTCGCGCCAATGCGGCAAGGATGAGGGGTACTCCGATCTGAATGGCAGTGTTAGCCGCCGTTTCGCTGATACCGAATCGCTGAGCGATGGCGCGTGCCGCGCCTCCCCCTAGTTGTTGCGTGATGATCTGTGTAATTGCATTCATAGTGATCTCTCCTTCATGTGCGTTACGCACCGGAGTTGGGGGGTGCTCAGGTTTCTACTAAATCTCTGCGGTGGTAGGATCGTACGCCGCCCCCATGAACAATGCAAGAACGTTGTAGTGTCGATTAACGCAGGAGAAGTCTATGAAGTTACAGCTAAGCATCAGTCTATTCTTGTCGCTGTTAATGGCCTTTGCCTTTCTCTCGGCTTGCTACACAGCGAGTCAGCGTCAGGCGTCTAGTCGTAGAGTTTCTCCGGACGATTTGCGTTTCGACCCAGCTAATAGCACCGCTGTGATTTCCAGTGCGCAAAAATTCATCATGCCCGTGCCAAAGTTGAACGCAGGCGGAGAGCCGCTCGTCTATCCCGCCGGGCACGAGAAGGCTGGTCAGCCGATCCTTGATTACGAAGGTAAGCAGATTGGCGATAAAGGACTGGTCTTTCTCAACGCAAAGGATCAGACGTGGCAAGCCGTTGCGGGCGATGGCGAGGGCGTAATCATCATCAACGAAGTTAGTCAGGAGCAGGCGGCGCAGATCGATCGAAAAGTGAAGGAGTTCAACCAGGATCCAAATCAGTTGACTTTACCTCAACTAAAGCAGGTGCTCGATTATGCCCGGACTGACCTTAAGCTGAATGACATGTACAATTCCAATCGGGCGTTCGTTAAAACGAAGATGACTCCAGTAGCTGTCGAGGGCTCGGACGGCGCGGGAGCGAGTGTAGAAGCCTATGGATTAAAAAAGAGAGACGATCGAGATTTGTGTCAGGCCATCTACATGCCTGGAAAATTTACTTTCGAAGGTCCGGCCGTGACTCCGCAGGTCTTTGAAAACGGAGGAGTGATCGTCAAACAAGGCAAAGAATTTCGAGGGGTGCAACCTGATATTTTTATGCGCACTTATCGACTTCAAAGCGGACAGCCAATCGCTTCCTTAACCAGCGATTTAAAGAGCCGGAACCCTTGAGTCAAGTACTCGTTCAATTGGGAAAAAAGAAAAGGCTCGGTTTTTGCCGAGCCTTTTTCCTCTAATGCGTTCCGATGGAACTCCCCACCACTAGGGGCAGAGAATTCCGTTGTTATACCGATCCAGCGTCGTAGCGAGACTCAATGCCAGTGCTCGCTGGGTCGCCAGGCTCTTTTGTTTCGACGTTAGATAGTCGCCTGAACCAGTAAAGTTAATCTGGTCTAACAAGTTCTGAGCGCTGACGACCGCTGTCTGAACTGCGGGGCACGTTTCAGCGCCTGCGGCAAGATTGAGTCTCGCTGCGAGGAATTGAGCAGCGAGTTCATACGCAGCATCGGCGGACTTACTCTTTCCAGCCTGATCCGACTTGCTGAGCACGTTAACTGCCTGCAGACAATTGACGACGTTGAAATCGCCGATGAGTTGAGGCAGTAGATCCTCGAGTATGAAGAAGCCGGCAGCTGCGCCTCCGTTCTTCGCGGCTGTAGCGGCCTGTCCACCACCCGTACATCTGTTCCAGTTCTTCCAGTAACCAATTGTCCTTGGATCGCCACCCGGGAAATCGTTATGCACTTCGAATTGCTTCGTCTGTCCCGGATTGACCGTAAAGTCAACGCATCTGATTCCGACGTCACTAGGAATAGCATCATTAGCGTGCGGGTTATACGGAGTGATGATGTTCCCTCCAACAGTGAAACCGATCGTCCACAGTGACGTCCAACCTGCGGGCACCGGATTCTCACAGATCGTGTACGTCGTTCCGGGAACAAGGCTCTCAGCAAATTTTAGCAAGCCGTCAGCGTCGCCGAGTGTGGTCAGCGTTTCGAGTTGAACGTCTGTCCCAGTCAAATCCGGATCGGCGTCTGGGCCATCACGATAAAGTGTGAACCTAATATCGAGCGCAGGATTCGGGGCTCCGTTGGTGATCTTAAGAACCTCCACGAGGCCTCGTTTCCGGTTGTTGAAAGTGCAGGTGACAGTCTCGCCGGCCTGGAGCGAAATGCTGCCGATGGTCTCACTGTGTCCTTTGGAACTGACACAGGGAGAACTAGTCTTATCCCAACCAGCCGGCACTGTCTCACTAACTGAATAAGTACCGGGGTTAAGATCGAGGCTGTCATTTTGCTCCCCGTCCTTCAAGCTGAAGCCGTCGGCGTCATAACTGGCGGTGAAGCTGAAGCTTTGTGGATCGCCATCCGGGTCGGTTTGCTTGATGACCACGATGTTGGCGTCCTTCTGATTATAGAAGGTGCAGGTAACAGTCTCACCCGCCTGCAGCGAGATGCTGCCTGCGGTTTCACTGTTGCCCTTGGAACTGACGCAGGGAGAACTGGTCAAATCCCAACCACTCGGTACTGT
>DASRPN010000068.1:0-15237 GCA_035646355.1 Pyrinomonadaceae bacterium
AAGATCCTGCGCATCAATTCGGATGGATCGATCCCGACCGACAACCCGTTTTTCAATCAGGCCACGGGGAATAACCGTTCCATTTGGGCGCTAGGTTTGCGCAATCCATTTACGTTCGCGTTTCAACCGGGAACCGGCCGGATGTTTATCAACGACGTCGGCCAGAACGCGTGGGAGGAAATAAATGACGGCATCGCTGGTTCGAATTACGGCTGGCCTACTACTGAAGGACCAACGACTAACCCGAACTTCCGCGCGCCGCTGTTTGCTTATGGTCACGGGTTAGGTCCAACGACAGGATTCGCGATCACGGGAGGTGCTTTTTACAATCCGGTGGTGGTCCAGTTTCCGTCAAACTTTGTCGGCAAGTACTTTTTCGCGGACCTGGGAAGTGGTTGGATACGTGTTTTCGATCCGGCGACTGGAACGGCGTCGCCGTTTGCCACCGGAATATCGCAACCGGTGGATATAAAAGTCGGGGCGGATGGTAGTCTTTACTATCTCTCGTTTGGGGGAACGTTGTTTAGAGTGCGCTTCACGCCGCCGGTAGTGCCGGCGCCTTTGATAGCTACAGAAACAAATAGCGACATCGCGATCGCGCTTGATTCGCCGACGATGTCGCGCGATCCGTTTGCCCTCACGAACCTGATCAACTTCAGCCTGACAGGCGACCACCAAACGCGGATCAGCCTGTTCGTGACGAATATTGATTCGAGTTCTGCGGCGACGGCACAGGCGCAGGACGCTGGTATTCTCGTCTGGCAGTTACCGGTTGAGTTGGTGGGAGACGTGCCGGGTATTGATGGATTGAAGCAGGTCGTGGTGCGATTGCATCCAGGTCTACCTACAAACCAATCCGTGTTTATCAGCGTCAACTTTAAGGGCCAGACCAGCAACAAAGCGCGGGTCCGCATCAAGTAAAACAGATGAAATGAATTACCCGACCACGCTCAAATCAGGTTCGTCGGGTATGGAAATGCCGAAGCGTTTAATCTTGCAGTTTAGCGTGGTGACTTTCACGCCGAGTAGTTTTGCCGCCCGACGCTGATTGCCGCGAGTCCGTTGCAACGCGTTCTTGATCAACTCAATCTCGTAGCGCTGCACTTCCTCCTGCAACCCGAACTTCTGCGGCGGACTCGGTTGGCGGTTGGACAGCGAGTCCACTTCGCGCAGAACAGTTAGCGCGGCTTCTCTGAGGCTGTTCAGGGTGTGTGATGTCACTTGCGACGTACTGGGCGACGTCTCAGGTGATACAGGCTTCGTTTCCCTCTCCCAACTCAACGAGCTACTCATCGCTTAACCCTCCCTTGATTTTCTTGGCAGCGGGAGCAACGCACCAAATCACGAGCAGGCAGACCTTTTAACTGTTAACGACGCAAGTCTTACCGCCATTAACACCTGTCACTTACTAAGAAGTTCCCTAAAGAAGGCGACGGCACGTTCGTCGCCAGTCTGTCCGAGCATCTGAATCGCTGTCTTGCGCACAGGCATCTTCGGATGACTGCGCGCAGTGCGAATCAGGATCGGAATCGCTTCATCCTTCGGACGGCGGCCAATCGCGACCACCGCCTGCTTTTGAATTTCAACTTCGGCATCGCTGTCAACGGCAGCCGTCAACGCGCCTAAACTCTTCTGACCCGCGATCCGTCCGAGACTGGCAATTGCGCTCTTGCGCAACTCCATGTCCTTCTCAGTTTCGGCAACGCGAATCAGGTAAGTCGCAGCGCCGTCGCTGTTGTCATTGCGCGAGATGCCCGCAAGCGCGCGACGCTTTAGTTCGCGCGTCGTCATCGTTTCAAACAGGTTCTGTAGCAACGGCAACGTTCCTGGCGAACGACTCATTCCGAGTGCCGACATTGCACTCAAACGCGCATCGTTGTTTTCCTGAGTATTGCGAACGATCTCGGTGAACAATGTGTTCTTCGCCAAAGTTTCGCCGGTGTTTCCGAGCCAGTAGATCGCGCGGGAGCGCATCGTTTCCGAAACGGGCTTGCGGATCATTTCCGTTAGTATCGCGTCGACTCGCAAATCGTCATGCAACGCGATGGCATACAGCGCGCGTTCGGAAAGTCGCTTGATGTCGGGCTCAGACGAGTCGACGATCGACTTCAAATAATTCAGACTTTCTTCATTCGAAACGCGACCGGCCCAGTAAACCGGATAACCACTGAACTCATGCTTACGTTGCAGGTTGTAAACATCGGCGCGCGTAAATGCCTCGCGGTGCGGGTCGAAAAGAAGAAACAGGCCCAACTCGCGCGTCTCATGTCGCGGATCAAACGCCATCGACGTTCCGTCCGTCGAAATGTAAACACCGCCGGCGCTGTCTACGATTTCGAAATCGACACCGACTCCGGGTCTAACTTCAAACTGGTAACCCACCCAGAACCGGCCATTCGGCGCACTCGCCTTACCTGCGACAATCGCGGCGTCGATCTTCGCCTTAAGGTTCGCACCTTCAACCGGCGTGAAGTTTCTTGTCTGGCCGAACGCAGCGCCGGCACAGAGGACCAGCAGAAACAATGCGAAATTGCGGAATTGCGAAACTGCGTGGTTTAAATTTCGCATTCGCGCAATTCCGCAATTTCGCAATTTGAGTTCATGTCCGCTCATTGTTTCAATAACCCCTCGAGAAACTGCTGCACTTCAGGATCATTGCTTCTGCTCAACCAACCGATTGCTCGTTTGCGACGAGTCATCGACTCCTGCGGGTTCCTCGCAATTTCGATCAGTTTCCGGATCACTTTCTTTTCGATCACAGGACTTCTCATGGAAGAAACGTTCTGTCCGATCGCTGCAACGTAGGGTGCATCGACACCTTGTCCACTCCTAACACGCGAAACCAGACTCGTGCCGGAACCGAACGAATTAAGGATCTGATCTTTCAACTCTTCGTTCTTCTCGGTGTCGTAGAGCGCGATAAGAAAGTCGATCACCTTGTCACCACCGCGCCGCGGGATGGCTCCAATCGCCGCTTTGCGCAGTTCAATGTTGTCGGAGGTGCGAGCGATCTCGAACAATTTGTCGCCGGCACGTTCGCTTTTGCGATTCGCAAAACCGGTGATGACGGCCCTTCGAATCTCCACGGACTGATCGGCATCGTAAATACGGAACAACGCGTCAACCGCGGGATCTCCTGGGCGGCTCGCGATACTTGCAATAGCCATCTTTCGCTGCGACGGCGTCTTGCCACTCGTTGCAATGTCCGTAAGCACACCGATTACACGTTCGTTGGTGTGACGGCTGAGTGCATACAACGACGCTTCGACAATCTGGTTATCGGTTGCGCTCAACGCAAACTCGCGCAGCGGATCGATCACACTGTCGTCGTTCGTCGCACCGAGAGTCGAGATCGCGCGTGCACGCAACTTCAGATCGGTTTCAGTTCTGGCAAGGTTGAGAATCACGGGCGTGGACGCTTTGCCTCCATGACGGGCCAACAACGTTAACGCCGCACTCTTGCAACGTATCGTTTGCGTCGAACCCGGCTTCAGCCAGTCAGTCGCGGCAACGACTCCGCGTTGCACGTCTGTTTGAAACAGCGCCTGAAGCACGACGATCTTGAACTCGCATGGATCGTCGTCGTTTTCACTGACTCCGTAGGCCGCCGCCACGCTGTCGAGTTCGGCGAGCAGGGCCGATGATCCCGCGAGCTGAGCGGGCAGGGGAGTGCTGCCGATCGTGGTGATGGGAGCGCCCGGCGTATAGATCATGGTGGCGCCAGACGGGTCGATCGTCATTGGAGCTACGGCCTTTGCTGCTGAAATCAGTTCGTCAGCCTGTATCGCGGTGATGAGAGGAGCAGGAGTGACCGCACCGGGAATCTGCGCCAACAGGAGACGCGCATCGTCGAGCCAGGTTGACTCTTTATACTTATCGAACAGCTTGTTTACCGTGTCGCGGCACTGGTCAAACTTCTCCTGTTTATGTTGCGCATATGCGAGCCAGTAGAGCGCGGCATCGAGGTTTTTCTCACTCGAATACCTGGTGACATATTCGTTGAACTTCTCCTGGGCCCTGGCCCATTCACCGTCCGTAATGAGATCGCGCGCAGCGCGAAAGACGGTGGTGGCGGATTCATTCGACTGCGGCGAAAAGGCATTCGCGCTCGGGCGTCTTTGCTGGCCCATAACCGAACTAGTCAGCGCGGTCAGGAGGATTGCGAGTGAGAGTATGAGTCTAGTGCGTGAAAGCTGATTCGACATTTCTTAGCCTCTATTTCTGTTAACGATTGCGGACCTGTTTTTCGTTAACGTTGTTCGTACCGCGGTCGCGATACTCGATCAATGCCGCGACGATCTCCGTCTTATCCACCCGCTCTTTAATTGCCCGCACTTCCTCCGGTCGGGCGTGATCCGGAAGGTTTGCAATATCGATCAACAAGGGTTCGAGATCGGCGAGCAGTGTCTTGGTTGGAAACTTCGCCTTCATCTCAGCGTCCCGGCGCAGCACGACGTTCTCGTTGAGCAGTCGCTGAGACAGGGCCTTATCGTAAGTAACGTCAATTTCGTCGTCGCCGTCAGAGATGGTGGCGTTACGAAAAGAGCGCAGCAGGTTCTGGGTTTGTTCGAGATGGTGGAACGTGTCCTGCTCGTCGAGATCCACGTATGCGAGATCCGATGAAAGGACACCAGGGTTATCGGGTTTCGGAATTGGTTTTACTACTACTGGATTTTTAATTTGTATTTTCTGTGGTAGTGGTGGTTTAGTGATGGTGATTCGTGCGATACCTTGTTCTTCTTCGGGTGCGGGAATAGTTTCTTCGTTTCTTGAAAAGAGGTACACGGATCCAAGACCAATTGACAGGATCACAACCGCAGCGATCTTCATCCACCAACCATATGACTTCTCAGTAGTGGGAACGACTCGTTCCTCAATGCCGGCCCAGACAGCCGGCAGCACTTCGATCTCGCGATCGTAGCGCGCGAAAAGCTCCTGTTCGGCAGTCAACGTGGCGAACGCCTCCGCGCAACTCGCGCAGGTCATCAAATGATCGCTGACCTCGTCCTGAACTTCAGCGCGAAGTTCACCGTCGAGATATTCTTCGAGCAGGGCTAACTTCTCTTCACACTTCATAACCAACTCCTGCATACGGACTGATCCGTCGTCTCATCTCCGCTCGCGCGCGGTGCAAGTCCGTTTTCAACTTTGCGATCGAGAAACCGGTGATCGCCGCGATCTCTTCGTAGCTGCACTGGTGCAACACCTTCAACGTGAACACGAGTCGCTTGTCTTCGTCGAGCGCCGCCAGCGAGCGGCGAATCAACTCGTTCAACTCTTTGCTGAGCAACCCGTCGACTGGTACCGGTTTGTTGTCGCTCAAATCCATCACCGACTTGTCAGCGAGATCCACCTGGCTGTTCGCGCGAATACGCGCGCGGATTGATTCGCGTGCTACGTTTCGCGCAATGCCAAACAACCAGGTCGAAAACTTTGTGTCTTTGCGCATCGTGCGGATAGCGCGATAGGCGCGGACAAAAGTCTCCTGCGTCAACTCTTCCGCGAGCCCGCGATCGTTGACCATGTCGAAGATGAAACTGATAACGGGTCGCGAATACCTTTCAAAAATCAGACGAAAGGCGTCGGAGTCGCCCTGGCACACGCGAGTAACCAGGTCGGCTGAACTATTCATCAGAGTTCCCGCGAACGCGCCAGGCTGACCTTCAAGATTTAATTCGTCGACCGTCAGCCTCTTCATCATTGTCTCGCTAGGTTAGTGAGCCGCGCCGCGGAAAGGTTTCAGGTTTTACGGATTTCGAATTTCGAATTTGGAATTTCGAATTTTGGACTGCCTGTCAGGTATTCGGCGGGCTCGACGATCTTGCCCGCAATTGCTGAGGCTGCAACAACATACGGTGAGGCGAGGTAGAGTTTTCCGGGGCCGCTGCGGCCGGGGAAGTTTCGATTTTGAGCACTAACGGTGACTGTTTCCGCCGACGGCGACGCGCCCGGTCCGGCGTTGATACAAGCGCCGCACGAGGGATCGATCAGTTCCGCGCCGGCCCGTTCGAAGATCTCGATGTAACCCTTGTGCCGCGCGTACTGCTTGATCTTCTGCGAGCCAAATTGAATGTACAGATGCACGCCCTCGGCCACTCGCTTTCCATCCATGACCGCTCTTTCGAGCACTTCAGCGTACATGTCCATGTCGGCCATCTTGCCGCCGGTACATGAACCGCCATACGCCGCGTCAATGCGCACTTCTTCTGTTAACGAGTCGATCGGGATGCCGTTACGAGGATCGCCGGGCGTTGCGACCATTGGACGGATCTCGTCAAGATCGATCTCGAACACCGCGGCATACTCCGCATCGGGGTCACTGTAAGTAAAACCTTTGCGCACCTCTTCCGGATCGAGATCGCGAGTGCGAACGATGTAGTCGAGCGTCTGTTCATCAGGTTCGATGATTCCAGTCGTGCCACCAGCTTCGACGGCCATGTTCGTCAACGTCGCGCGCTCATCCATCGGCCAATTCTGCAAATCGTCGCCGGCAAACTCGAGCACCTTACCGATGCCCTTGCTTGTCTTCATGTACTCGGTCGCAAGAATCACGAGCATCACGTCCTTGGCGGCGACGTCCGCGCGTTTCTTCCCTTTCAAAACGTAACGCACTGTCTCCGGAACACGGATGCGAATGTCTTTCGTGTACCAGGCATTGGCCATGTCAGTAGAACCGACACCGAATGCAAAGCAACCAAGCACCCCAGCCATGCAGGTATGCGAGTCAGTGCCGATAACAATCTGTCCCGGCAGCGCGAGATCTTCGACGACTGCGTTATGACAGATCGCTTCCGAGCCACCTTCGGGGTTCTCGCCGTAAAGCTTGATCTTCTGCCGGCTCGTAAAACTCTCCTGCGTCGTGGCAAGTCCTTCCGCCTTTTCGAGCAAACCCATCTCGCGATGTTTTGGCGACATGACGCGACCGAGGAACGTCAGGTGATCGCGAAACGCAAACACCGACTCCGGTTCGGAAACACGCGCATCCGCTCCCAAAGCCTGCTTGAACAACGACTCCGCCATCGGTGTGACGTACTCATGCGAGAACCGCACGTCGGCGACGGCGAACAACGCGTCGCCAGGTTTGACTGCATTAACGCCAATCTTCCCGGCGGTAACAAACGCGTGTCGCGCGATGATTTTTTCCACGATCGTCATCGGGCGCGGTTGCGTTTCGATCCGCGGCGGCGAGACCTTTCCGGTTAGTCGCGCCTTGTTGTAGTTGAAAAGCCCACCGTGAGTGACGATGTCCTGCGAGATTGGATCGAGCCCTTTAGTGAACTCCGTCAACGGTATCTCTTCACCGTTGCGAATGCGGTCGATCAAACTGAAGTCAGTGGACGTGAGCAGGCCGATGTTTTGCGAGTTCTGACCGTAGATCTTCTCGATGCTTTTAGCGATGACGAGCCGAACGCCTGCCGCCTTCTCAGCGTACGGCGCCGTCTCACGCGACGAGCCGCAGCCCTTTGAAAGCCCTGAAACCACCACGGCGAAACCGCCATTTTTCACTTCGTCTTTTTGGACCGCTCCTTCGCGCATTCCGACGTAAACGTACTGGCCGAGTGTCTCGTCGTAGTAGAAACAGACCCATCCCGGCGTTATCTCGTCGGTGGAAATGTTGCTCATCAACGGCAGATCGTCGTTTCTGAGGCGCTCTGCCAACTGGGATTCAAGTAAGTCTGCGGCTTCGCCCATTGCGCCCAGTTGTTGGCGGATTAGTGCCGTATTCTCGGTAAGAAATAAAATGCGCCCGGAGAATTTGATGTTTTCAGTCACTTTAGTTTGTCGCGATCATTAATTATTATGTGGTGCGAGCCGATTATAACCCTCACCCTGATAAAACCTTTAACGGGCACTTCAGCGTCTAACGGGATTACAGGGGCGGAGAGGCCCGCGAAAGGTCGAGAGCAGCAGCGGAGGATAGTTTGATGAAGTTATTGGCAAAGAGTTTACTTAGAGCGGTGTTCATGGCGGTTTTACTGGCGGCAGTTGGTTCCGTTGCCGTCGCCCAGGAAACTGACGACCAGGCGAAGATCGATATTTACAAGAGGTTCGTCGACAATCGCGTTCCGAACCCGAGAGTCGCCTATGTAGCCGCGAAGGACTACCTGCAAAAGTACACCAAAGACAAAGATCAATACGTCGATTACCTGAAGACGTGGGTGGCCGCGTTCGAGAGCGACGAACGCAAGGACAACCTGCCGATTCTCATCAACGAGAAGAAGTTTGACGAAGCGTACAAAACGGGCGCGACTATCCTGGCCGCTGAGCCTGATTACCTGCGCGCCCAGATAGACCTGGGTTACGCCGGCTATCTCGCAGCTTCCGCGAAGAACGAAACTCACAACGCGGTGGCCCTCGGCTACGCGACCAAGGCGATTCAGGCGATCGAAGCAGGAAAGGCGCCGCATGACTGGGCACCGTTCAAAGGCAAAGACGACACGCTTGCGTATCTGAACTACGCCGTCGGCTTTCTGACCTTAAAGACCGACCCGGCGAAGTCGATCGACTATTTGTTGAAGGCCGCGCAGTACAACAGCGAGATCAAGAAAACGCCTTCGACCTATTACTTCCTCGCCGCTGCTTACGAATCAGGTCCGTACAAGACCATGTCGACTGCGTATCAGACCGAGCATGCGGGCAAGCCTGAGACTCCAGCCGGCAAGGCGGCGCTTGAAAAGTTGAACGTGATGATGGACCGCATCATCGACGCCTACGCGCGCGCGGTGGCGACGAGCGGCACGGATCCGAAGACTGAGCAAAGCCGGAAAGAATGGACGACGCAGTTGTCGAACTACTACAAGTTCCGGCATGACGGCAGCGATGCTGGGATGACTGAGTTTATCAACACGATCTTGCAAAAACCGTTGCCGCCGAAGCCGTAATCCTGATTTTGTCAGTGGTCAGGGGTCCGTGGTACTTTACGCAAGTCGTAGACAAACAACTGACTACTGACCACTGGCTACTGACAAATCCTATTATGCCGACCGACGTCGAGACACTTGAGCGGCTGGCCCGGGCACGTGACTTTATTGATCACTGCTATGACCATCCGCTTAGTCTGGACCAGATTTCCGAAAAGGCCTGCTTTTCCCGCTATCACTTCCTGCGTCTTTTCCGGCAGGCCTTTAACATAACCCCGCATCAATATCTGATCGAACGTCGCATTGAGAAAGCGAAGGAGCTGCTACGCAAGGAAGACGACGTGCGCGTGACGGATGTTTGTTTTGAAGTCGGGTTTCAGAGTCTTGGATCGTTCAGTAGTCTCTTCCACAAGTGCGTCGGCCACGCCCCGATCACCTACCGCGAAAAAGCGCGCGAAACAGAACAGGCCAAACGGCAGGTGCCTGGCTGTTTCATCGTGATGTACAAGCTCGAATCCGTCTAGGCGTCTACTACAGCAATTTTCAAGAAGCGTTTGAATGCGGATCTGATTATTGTGTGCGCAGGAGGAGAACACTGATGATCCAAAGAATGTCTCACGCCACTGTTTTTGTGACTAATCAAAATGAGGCGCTGGAGTTTTATCGCGATAAGCTGGGATTTCGCGTTCACACCGACGCGATGGTTGGCCCGGATTTTCGCTGGTAAACGATGTGCACCAACGACCAGCCCGATTTCGAGATCGTCCTGATGGAACCCAAACCGGGAATGTTAATGGACGAGGAAACCTCAAACACCATCCGAGCGCTGCTGGCAAAAGGCGTGCTCGGCGCAGGCGTTTTCAATACCAACGATTGCCGTGCTACTTACGAAGAGATGAAAGCGAAAGGCGTGCAGTTTCAATCCGAGCCCGCCGAGCGGCCGTATGGCATCGAAGCCGTTTTTCGCGATAACTCGGGAAACTGGTTCAGCCTCACTCAACCTACTCTCTGAGATCTGAGATCTCAGATCTGAGATCTCAAGGTATACTCCGGCAATGCGAAAAGCTTCCCTGCTCTTTTGTCTGCTGCTGCCGTTAACCATCAACGCCCAACAGCTTTCCATCGACGCCATGATCGAGCGCGACATGGCGTCGATCTTGTCAACGTACAAGATGCTTCACGCGGCGCCGGAGCTGTCGCATCGTGAAGAGAAGACATCAGCGTTCTTCGCCGGCGAGTTGCGCAAGCTCGGTTACACAGTTACGGAACGGCTCGGCAAGTACGACACCGGAAATTGGACCGGCTACGGTGTTGTCGCGGTGATGAAAAACGGCACTGGTCCGACCGTGCTCGTCCGCACCGATCTCGACGCCCTCCCTGTTGAGGAGAAGACCGGGTTGCCATACGCCAGCACCGTGCGAGTCAAGAACGATGCCGGCCTTGAGGTGGGTGTTATGCACGCCTGCGGGCATGACATTCACATCACGAGTTTGCTGGCAACGGCAAAGATACTCAGCGAACTAAAGTCGCAGTGGCAAGGCACGCTCGTGTTAGTCGGTCAGCCGAGCGAAGAGACGGGAGAAGGGGCGCGCGCACTGTTGCGAGACAATCTCTACACACGTTTCCCGCAACCTGATTTCGCGATCGCGTTGCACGATACGCCCTATTTGGAAACAGGAAAGATCGGTTACACCCCTGGCTATGCGTTGGCGAGCGCGACGTCGATCGATATCAAGATCCGAGGCATCGGTGGTCATGGATCGGCGCCAGAGACAACAAAGGATCCTGTCGTAGTGGCGGCGCAAGTTGTGCTGGCGTTGCAGACGATCGTGAGTCGCGAGAATTCGCCACTCGAACCGGCAGTTGTGACAGTCGGTTCTATTAAAGGCGGCACGCGTTACAACATCATTCCCGACGAAGTGGATTTGCAGTTAACAGTCCGGACCTATAAAGAGGACGTGCGAAAAAAGATTCTCGCGTCGATTGAACGAATCACCAAAGCGGCGGTGATGGCTGCGGGTATTCCTGAGGATCGCGCGCCAATCATCAAAGTGAGCGAGGGAACAACGTCCACTTACAACGATCCGAAACTAATCGACCGATTGATGCCGGCGTTTCAGCGCGCGCTTGGCGAGGAAAACGTAGTGAAATTCCCGCCAATTATGGGCAGTGAAGACTTCGGTTACTTGAGTTTGGACCAGAAGATTCCCGCCACGATATTCTGGCTCGGCGCTTCCGACCCGCTAAAGATGAAGCAACATCGTGAGACTGGCGCGGCGCTTCCAGGTTTGCACTCGGCGCTCTTCGCGCCCGTCCCTGAACCAACGTTGCGCACCGGTGTAAAAGCGACGACCGCAACCGTACTCGAGTTGATGAAGAAATAGCTTATGGACCTCGAACAGATTCGCAAATACTGTTTATCGCTGCCGCATGCTACTGAACGCGTTCAGTGGGGGAACGATCTGTTGTTCTGTATTGGCGAGAAGATGTCTGGGTCGCACTTCAAAAACGCCTATCAACTGGTCCATGACAAACTGCCCCTGAAGGTCCGCAAGAAACCAGGCAACGCTTAACCACAAAAGGCACAAACAAAGCCCACGAAAAGGCACAAGAACGATCAATGAAGGGTTGGAACAACTGCTGACCCTTTTCTCAGGTTGTTTTGTGCCTTTTGTGGGCTTCGTTTGTGCCTTTTGTGGATCGCGAGACAACCCCAACCCTAACCCTCGGAGTCAAACGGTCACTCTTCCCCGCTAGTCCCACAAACCCGTCCGTCCGGAGGTTGCAGATGAACGCAAAGTTCTCCTACCTGTCGTTGCTCCTGATCATCTTATTTTCCACTCAAGTTTCACTGGCAAACGAATCTGCCGCAGTCCTGGCACGCAAGGCGGTGTCAGACGATCCTGCCGAAGCTAGAGCGGCAATCGAAGAGCTGCGCGCTCTCGGCCCGCAGGGTTTGGACGCATTGATGACCGAGCACACCACGGAGATCAATCGTCACATCGACCAACCCTTGCTCGCCTCGGGACCCGAATGGCTGCGACTCACGCACGCACTCGACCTCGTCGGTCAACAGAAGAACGCCTTCATCTCCGGCCTCTACTGGTACACCGATCTCGAAGACGCGAAGAAAGCCGCGCGTGAAAGTGGAAAGCCTATTCTGTCGCTGCGTCTGCTTGGCAACCTTACCGACGAACTGAGTTGCGCCAACAGTCGCTTTTTCCGCACCGTGCTCTATGCGAACACGCAGATCCGCGAAAGGCTTCACGACCGTTTCGTGTTGCATTGGAAGTCCGTGCGTCCTGTCCCGCGAATCACGGTCGACTTCGGCGACGGCCGCAAGCTCGAAAGTACCGTCACCGGGAACAGCATTCACTACATTCTCGATTCCGACGGTCAATTGATCGAAGCGCTGCCCGGCCTCTATGACCCAGTAACGTTTCAACGCAATCTCACCGACGCAGACACGCTTTTGAAGTCGCTTACGGGAAAAGTCGGCCGCGAACGACAAGTAATGCTGGCCGCCTATTATCTCGATCGCATGAACAAGATCTCGACTTCGTGGCAGAACGACATCAAGCAGTTCGCTGCCAGGGTTCCGGAACGTCTCCGCGTTCATCCGAGTCAGGACTTCGACGCTTTGAGCGTTGCTCCGACGGCGGTAACCAAAGCGCGCATGGAAAGACCGATCACCCGCTCTATTACCTCAGCAAGCGATGCGCTGGGACGGCTTACCGATGAGCAGGCGTGGAGACTGATTGCGGCGCAGCACTCGACAGACTGGATACTGGACCAGCGAAGCATCGCGCTAATCCAGCGGCAGAATCCGTCAATGCAACGGAACGACATGACGCGGCTGCTCCAAAGTTTTCGAGAGTCGATTAGATTGGACACTGTGCGTAACGAGTACATGTTGCGTCCCTTGCTCTACAGTTGGCTGATGAGAGAACCAATTCGCGCGGATTTGGGACAGTTCAATGACGAGGTATACACGAGACTCTTCCTGACGCCGAGCTCCGATCCGTGGCTGGGGTTGGTTTCGCCTGAAATCTACACGGCGATCGACCACGGCGGCGTGATCAAGAGCCAATAAATTTTTTTGACACGGATCACACGGATTTGATACTCCTACCCGTGTGATCCGACCCATATTACTTCTCCTTCTTATTTCGCTCCCTATCTCTGCGCAAACGACGCAGGAGAAGGTGCGTGAGTACCGGCGCGCAAACGAACACGGGATACTCCAGATCTACACCGATCTGCTCCGGTTTCCGAACGTCGCGAGCGACATCAAGAACATTAAGCTGAACGCCGCGCGGATCATGGACATTATGGAGCTGTACGGTCTGGACCCGCGCCTGCTTCAAGCGGATTCTCCAGATACGCCTCCCGCTGTTTACGCCGAATGGAAAACGCCTGGCGCGCAACGCACGTTACTCTTCTACGCGCACTACGACGGTCAACCAACCGATCCCAAACAATGGACCGGAACGTTGCCCTGGGAACCAACATTTCGCACTGCCGCAATCGAAGCGGGCGGGCAAATCATTCCGAAACCCGAACCCGGCACGCAGATCAATCCGCAGTGGCGCCTCTACGCGCGTTCCGCTTCTGACGATAAAGCCGGAGTGATGGCGATACTCACCGCGTTCGCCGCACTGAAAGCAAAAGGCATCGCGCTAAATTCAAACATCAAGTTTTTCTTTGAAGGCGAGGAAGAAGCAGGATCGCCTCATCTCGTCGAGATCATCCGACGGCACAAAGATCTGCTCGCCGCCGACGCGTGGATCATCTGTGATGGCCCAGTTCACCAGTCGGGTCGCAAGCAGGTCGTCTTTGGCGCTCGCGGCGATACGAACGTGGACGTAACGGTCTACGCCGCGAAGCGTCCGTTGCACAGCGGGCATTACGGAAACTGGTCACCCAATCCGGCGATGCTGCTAGCGCGCTTGCTGGCCTCAATGAAAGACGAAGAAGGACGCGTGACGATCGATGGCTGGTACTCCGACGTCGAACCTTTAGGCGAGGCCGAACTTCGCGCGATAGCCGACGCGCCGAAGTACGACGAGGAGTTGAAGAAGCAGCTAGGACTCAAACGCGTCGAGGGTGGCGGCAAGACACTGATGGAACTGATCAATGTTCCGTCACTAAACATCAACGGCTTCGGCAGTGGCGACATCGGCGCACTCGCACGCAACGTCATTCCTACCACCGCGAGCGCTGTCTTAGATCTGCGACTGGTCAAGGGTAACGATCACAACCGGCAAACCCAGCGTCTCGTCGATCACATCAAGAAACAGGGTTATCACGTGATCGATCGCGAACCAACCGACGCCGAACGCGCCCAGCATCCGCTGATCGCACGCGTAAACGATCGCCCGGGCGGTTACAACGCGGAGCGGACGCGGATGGATTTGCCCATATCAGTCGCGGTTATCGAGGCGGTACAATCAACGACTCCTGACAGGATCGTGCTGCTGCCAACTTCGGGCGGCAGTCTCCCTCTCTCGATCATCACGGAAAACCTGCGCACCGTGACGATCACGGTGCCGATTGCGAACTACGACAACAATCAACACGCGGAAAACGAAAACATTCGCTTACAGAACCTGTGGGACGGCATTGAAACCTTTGCTGCATTGATGACAATCAAGTAGATCTGTATTAACGGATGGCGTTGCCCCAAGAGTCATTACTCGACTTCTTCTCTGTGTAACCTCTGCGCGCTCTGTGCCTTTGTGGTTGTTTTCTAACAATTAATCAACCACGGAGCACAAAGAGATTCACCGGAAGAGCGGTATTCCGACTTTTAGCGCAAAGCATTCACGGATTTACAAACAAAGGAGACGACCCCGATGAAAACGAAGGCTGTATTCGCCTCGCTGACGTTGTCCTGTCTTCTGACGAATGCACTGGCCCAAACCAAACCCGCGGCTCCTCCGCCGCCAATGGACCAGGACAAAGACGACGTCGTCAGGATCACGACGAACCTCGTACAGATCGACGCAATCGTCACTAAAGACGGAAAGCTCGTCTCCGACTTGAAGGCCGAAGATTTTGAGATCTTTGAAGACGGCAAGAAGCAAACGATCACAAGCTTTTCGTACATTTCAAACGTTCCCTCAACGAAAACGACCGGTGTCACCGCGGCGGATCGTTTCAGCGGCAGTGTCCGGCAGGTAAACCAGCAAATGAACGCCCTGATGAATGCTCGTTCCCGAGTCCTGTTCGACCGCCGCGCCGGTGGTGAAATGATGGCGCGCCAAACCGGAGGCTATCAGGTCAGGAACTCAAACGATTTCAAGTTTGAACGCATTCTCGAAGAGCAGAGCGGTTATTACCTGATCGGCTACCGGCCAACTGATGAGACTTTCAA
>DASRPN010000069.1:0-24375 GCA_035646355.1 Pyrinomonadaceae bacterium
GGAAAAGTTGTATACGAGGTTCAATGTGAACGGCTCGTTCATACACATCACGCGATCGCCGTCATTGGCTGGGCCGGTTCCGGTCTGCCGGATGATCGTCGTTGCTGCTCCCGCGCCGACGATCGACATCGTCTGATTGGCTCCCAAATCGCCCACGGTGTTGCCGTCGCAACCTACCGCGTTAGTGCCGTTAATCGACAAAATGTAAGTGCCCGCCGGTACACTGATGGTCGTGTTGTTGTTAGCGGGGTTATTTGCAAACTGGAGCGCACCGCGCAGACTGCAGTCACTCGCAGCGCCTGTGCACGCGGAGGCCGCCGTCAATCCGGCGCCGGAAGGATCGTCGGTTCTATCAACCGTAATCGTGGTATTCGGGGCGTTAGGAACGATATCCAGCTCAATGCTTGCAGAGTCGAGCACAAGAACGTCCGTTACGCCATTGAGCTTTCTTGGGAGAGCCAATACCGCTACCGGGGTACTCTCCACTTCCAAAGTTACCTTTGCAGCGTCGTCCGTAACCATAAGTGCCTGGTCAGGGGCTGCGGTTGGGGCTGGATCATTCGGTCCGAGAGGACGCACGATCTGGAGCTTCGACTGCGATTGCCCCACGAGCATGACTTCATCCATCTCGCGATAAGCGAGATTTGTCCGCATCAACGGCTTCGCCAAGTCAGCACTCAGATTGCTCCCAAGAAACTGCTTACCTTCCATCCACCCCGCAGCCTGTGCGGGCTTCCAACTCGGAGCAGACTCGATATCCTGCTGAATGGTTCTCTGGGGTCTAAAATTGCCTCTCGTGTGCTGGGCGGCTTCGGCATCACTAAATGGGCGAGTGTCCAGTTTGCCGTGCTCAAAGATATGCACGGTACCATCGTATGTCAGGGCGGCGATTTCGCTCCGGCCCTGGCGGTCCCACGTAAACTGTCCCAGGGCTAATCCGCGCACACCTGGGCCAACGTTAACCCGCTGCACGCGCGATTCTGGCGCCACCTGCTCTTTGCGACCCCATCCATGGACGACAAGTACTTCACTACCGGCAGCTACGGCGATATCCAAAAACGGATCGTCGTCTAAGCCGCCAAACTCGATCCCACTCGCCGGTTCGGCCAACTGGTACTGCGCCAGCGCGTTCTCGAATCCACCATCAAAAATCAATAAGGCCGCGCCACCAGGGCCCGTAACGCCTACGGCCAGATCAGTAGATCCGTCGGCCGCGCGGAATTCCCCTGCAGCCAATGCCGTTACTGGTCCGGGCAAACCTATCTGTTGCGGATCACCAAGCCGGCCGGCGCCATTTCCCTCCATTAAATAGAGGCCGCCACCTTTTGCGGCAAACACCACATCCTTTTTGGAGTCGCTCGTGAAATCTCCAATAACCAGGAAGTCAGGCGAAACGGGAACCGTATAAACATCCGCGTTCGGCAACAAGGAGGGGGGGTTGTATCCCTGCTGCATACGCACAAAGACCGAGTCGTCAGCCGGAGCGAAGGCATCAGGATTTCCACGCTGAAGCGTGATTATCCCGACACCATTGGCGGCATAGGCTACTGCCACGTCCGGTGTCCCATTACGATCAAGATCCCCCGAGGCCAACGCCCGCGCGTGCGCGGCGCCATTCTGCAAAGCGGCGACCGCCACTTGGTCACCTTTGTAGGTACGGCTCATCTCGCGGCCGTCTTGTAGATTCAGGAAGGGCTTGCCGCGACCTGCGGCCTGCACAGTAACGTGCTCTTTGGGACGCTTAGTACGCGCGACGGGATCTTCCGCCTTACTAAACCACCTTGCTGAGTCCTCAGACTTGACTCTTACGTAGAGAGCAAGCGGCACTGCGGCGACTATTAAACAAATAGCCAGCAACTTCAAAGCGGTTCTGATTGTGATTCGAGTAGATCGAGTCTGAGACTGGTGAGTCTGAGTCGTTAGGGGACGCATATAACCCTCCTGGGAGCAGGCGCTTGTGATTGAGACGGTCAGGAACTAAGTACGGTTAACCTTCGGAGGCGGACTGGATATGAGTCTTGAAAGCAGGAAAGTCCGAACGAAACCGATTTGTGGACGCCGATACTTTACTTGCGCACCATCCGGGCGTCAACGGCAAACACCATGTCCGAAACTCCTCCCAACAACTCCGTTTAACACAGTTCCCAACGACGTCGAGATGTGTACTGCAAGCTTTAATGTTCGCTAGACGAAACCGTAAGAAAAGAATGGGCGCGGGTTATTGGCCCGCGCCCCGCACGACAAATTGTCAACACCTAAAAAGTCAGTTACCACAATCGCGAGCGGTGTCATTGATAATGGTCCAAGTCGAATTCTCTGAGCAGGTCACGACTTGATAGCTGAAGCAGCCCTCATGATCTTC
This sequence comes from Pyrinomonadaceae bacterium, assembly GCA_035646355.1. Lineage (GTDB taxonomy): Bacteria > Acidobacteriota > Blastocatellia > Pyrinomonadales > Pyrinomonadaceae > PSRF01. Next base: position 2,363 of record DASRPN010000069.1, read on the forward strand.
GGCGATAACCTTGATGCTGGCGGCACTGCAACTCGCATTGATCGTCGCCGATCCACCATTCGCGGCGATGGCTGAGCTCCCGAGCTGGTCCGAACCCCAGTTATTGGAATCCGGAGCCGAAAGATAGACGTGACGAATTTCACGATTCGACTTGTTCACGATCGTAATGGCCGCTGCCGGAGCATGGGCCGAGGAAAGCAATGGACCACAGACCGTCATGGCCGCAAAAATACCCAATACCGAGAGAGACGTGAACAAAGGGCTCGATTTGCGCAACGTAATTCTCATGTCACTCACCTTTCATCAGAACAAGTAATTTGGACCAACACCAAATAAGTATTCGGACCACCTGCCGCTTACGGGCAGAGGCTATTAACCGTATATCCCGCAGCGGCGCCGTTATCGACCGCGGTGCCGCCGTTGTTCTTTGGCACAGAGACCTTGACGGTTGCGGTAGTGCTGTTGCCGAACGAATCAGTGACCTTGAATGTAATAGTGTAGACGCGTCCATTAAGGTTGCCGTCACGTTCGCGACGCAATTGGACCGACTTGCAATCCGGGGCGATCACGATGTCGTTCAGAGTGTTGCCGTCCGCGCCCGCGGGATTCTCCTCAGGCTCGTCGCTGCTCACCTTCTGAATCACCACATCGTTGATATCCACGGACGTATCGCAGCTCGAACTGGCGCTGGCGACGAAGTCCGTGATGTTGAACGTCTGGTACTGGTGATTCGGTGGCCACATCGTCGCCGTCGTTGAACTCAACGTGATGACCGGCGTGCCGTTGTTCACTGTCAGGGTCGCGGTCTGCATCGCACTGCCGCACGATCCCGTGGTGGTTACGGAGACCGTGTGATTGCCAGGCGGTAGCGCACCCGTTGGGATGGTGACGTTCGGGCTGTTTCCGCCGACCGGGTAACCGTCCAGTGTCCATGCATAGCTGAATGGACCAGTGCCTGATGCAACGGTAGAGAAGTGTGCATCCGTTCCCTGACAAACTGTCTGATCCGGTGGATCAGTGGTATATGTATTTGCGTTGACGGTTAGCGTGGCACTTTGCGTCGCGGTGTTGCACTGACCCGTTGCTTCGACGGTGTAGGTGTCCGCATCGCTCAGCACGGTACCGGTGATCGTCAGCGTGCTGGTGTTGCTGCCGCTGGTAATCGTCACGCGTCCGCCGAGGTCGCCGTTGTTTAGAACCGTGGCGCCCTTCTTCCACACGAAAGTGATCGGGCCCGGGCCACTGGCTGTGGTCGTGAACGTGGCCGTTTGACCTTCACAAACAACCTGGTCTGCTGGATCGGTTGTCGTCTGATTAGTGTCGATCGTCATATTAGCTGTGACGGTCTGGTTGTCACCGGTGACATCGACACTGGCAGGTCCGGGCGTCACGCCTGCCGTGAATGTGGCCGTAGCCACACCATTAACAAAATTCGTGGCGCCTGACACGGTCCCGCCTACCGCGTTGTTCCATTCCGCCAGGAACTCCGGCAAGCCATTCAGCTCCGTGGTCAAAGGCGCGCCGGTATTTCTCTGCTTGATGTCCGCCGTCAATGTAGACGTCGCGCCGGAGCAGATCTGATTCGGACTCGCACTGATTCTGAGCTGCAGGAACGTCATCGGAAACAGACTGCCGGCGAGGTTACGGAAATCATTTGCTGATGGACCGGTGTTTACACCCCACCAGTTGTCATCGGCCGTAAAACTTCCCGCGCTAGCGAACAGAGTCAAACCATTTAAAGGATTCGGAACGCTGTTGCCGACGAGTCTGGAGAATGTGACCGATGCGCTTCCACTGGAACTAATCGCACCGCCAGTCACACCTGCCGAGTTATTCGCCAGAGAACTAGTGGTAAGAGTCAGTGGCCCGCTCTCCACAATGATGGCACCACCGCTGCCGTTCGGAGCGTTATTACCCAAGAATGACGAGCTGTTGATGGTGTAAGTGCCGCTGCCGCCATTAGAGTTGAAAAGATCCGCTCCGCCCCCACCTGCGGCCGCGGAATTGGCGTTATTACCTGAGAACGTCGAACCACTTACGGAAAGAGTTCCAGGAGATGGCGTTCGAATCAGCGGATCGCCGGCCGTATAACTCAAACCGCCGCCGCTCGTGCTGGTAGAATTGCCGGAGAAAGTTGTCCCCGTTATCGTAAGACTGCCGCCTGTATGCAAGACGCCACCCCCGCCAAGGGTGCCGACACCGGTTGCAGAGTTTCCTGAAATCACGCAATTCGTCACCGAAACGGTGTTGTTGATCGAGCCGGAGATGATGCCGCCGCCTCCAACCGCGGTAGTCTCTTTTCCGCCAGTGATGGTCACACCGGAAACAGCGAAATCGAAGCCGGAAAGCAGATCCGGATTTACTTCAATAACGCGATCATTCGCCGTTGTCTGTTGAATTATCGTGGTAGCCGCGCCGGCGCCCGCGATGATGGTGTTGTCGGCCCTGATATCGAGATCCCCGATCGCGTTATTGCCGGTAAAACCCTCGCCGGCGCCTGAAATATTCAACTGGTAGGTTCCGGCCGGCACATTGATCGTGGTGCCCGGGTTCAGATTCGCGAACGCAACTGCTCCTCGCAAGCTGCAGTCGCTCGGCGCAGCGGTGCAGGCCGAAGCGGCGGCGGCATCGTCAGTTCGATCGACGTTAATGGGCGCAAATGGCAATGCGAAGCTGGTCGTTGCGGCTGATTTGGCAGCCGCCGCGGAAGGCACCCTGATGCGGTGATTGCTTTGCTCAGCCCGGCGCACGGCAAAGACTGCGCCAGGTGCTATCGCGAATGCCAGAACGCTTGCGGCTACCAGGGAGAAGATAGCCAAACCCCCAGTAACTGTTCGGCGTCCAAATTCACTTTTGAATTCTCTGTTCTGAGCGTGAAGCATTTTGCAACTCCTTAGTTCCATGTTCTATCGGGCTCCTCCTGGAGCGGGAAAGGTGGCGCAGTTTTCGCGTGCCGAGCGACGATTGATTCGCGTAGGGTGCGTTTAAGGCCGCGCTGGAAACACTCCCTGCAATGCAATGCAGAAGTTGAGCGTCAAATAAGGCTGCATATTGTTGTGCGGCAGGCTGCCTCCAGTAGGGGCCAGCGAAAGTAGCTGATTCACTTTCGCGTTGGCTGGCGCCTCGTGATAAAGAGCAAGCGTTCCTCGACCGAAGGCTGACTGGGCCCAGACAGAGGCCACAGGCGTAACTGAATCACCGTCCCCGGCTTTCGCGCGGCCAACGAAGTGCGCGTGAGCGGGCATTTCCGAAGTCAACAGCGTCACAGTCTGAGATCCGCCTATCTCACCCAGATCGCGCAGCGACAACCCTTGTCCTTGCCCCGGGTGCATTGGAGTGCTGCCTTGCAGATCCGGGAGCGCGAAGGTGGACTTACCGTCACCGCCGTAAGTTGTTCCCAACAGAGAGAAGAGGGCTGTATTCTGGCTTATGGGCAAAAGCTGGCCATTGCAGAACGCCCAACCTTTGGGCGCAAAGTTGAATGGAAAAATTCTGATTTCAGCAACAAAAGGATCGGCCATTTTTTTGTCTCCCTCTTCTAATTTTGCGACGGGAAAATTCCCTGTAACGCTATACAGAAATTGAGCACGAGGTAAGGCATCATGTTGTTATGCGCCTGGCTGCCACCAACATTGGTGACTGCCCCCGGATGCATCGCGGCATTTGGGTTGCCCGTACTCCAAGTCGCCTTACCGCTGTTGGCCCAGAAGTTACCGGTGGGAACTCCCTGAGTTCCATTAGTGGCTGCGCCGCCCACTGCCAAATTGTTATTTAGCGTATGTATGTGCTGCGGCATCTCACTAATGGTTACAGTATGGGCCATTTCACCACCGGTTTGGCCCAGGGTGAAGCCGCTCCCGACGTGATTCGGCGCCTTGCCCTGCAAGTTGGGCAGCGCGAAATTCGTTTGGCCATTGCCTCCATAGGTCGTGCCCAACAAAGAAAATAAAGCTTGATTCTGATTGATTGGCAGGAGCTGGCCATTGCATAAGGCCCAGCCTTTTGGGGCGAAATTGAAGCTAAAGATCCTGATTTCGGACAAGAACGGTTCAGCCATAGTTGCGACTCCTTATATTTGGGCGTTCGGCCTAAGTTGCGCCAGCGATCGATTCATATCGACAAGCAACCACACTCTATGTTGGCGAAGGAAAGAGGCCAAAGAGCGAGATGATGAAGTTGATGCAGAGGAACGGCATACAATTCTCGTGTGGCTGCGAACCTCCTGTAATGTCGCTTGACATCGCAGGAGTTCCCATTTGGACGTCTGGTCCGAGAGTGCTGTACTGGCCTACATCCGATGGTGCAGCGATAGCATTGGTCGGATCAGTCGTAGGAGCTCCACCACCCGAGCTGCACATCATAGGGTGAGTGTGGATTGGGATCTGCTGCGTAGTCAGAGTCACTGACTCTGTTCCAGCGCTTTCCGCCAATTGGAATGTATTGCCTCCGAAGGTGCCCATGTGGATGGGGATTCTGCTTTGAAGATTAGGCAATGCAAAAGTTGACTCTCCGTCACCACCATACGTCGTACCAATCAACTGGAACAAAACTTCGTTCTCCGAGATCGGCAATAGCTGGCCATCACAAAACAACCAGCCCGCGGGTGGGAAGTTACCGGCGAACATCCTGATTTCGCCTACATAAGGTTGGGCCATTTATACCTTCTCCTTAAAACTAGTAATGTGGGAATCTTTGAAGACTAGACGAAGCTGGGCGGTGTTGGTGCAGCGCCGATCCTCAACATCTCCGACTGGGCCAGGTTGTTACTCGCTAGGAGAGCAACGCGCGGTACCGGTAGCCGTTTAAGTCCGAGAACTTCAGCGGAATTAGTTCTGCCGTCAAGCGTCGTTCGTTTGAGCCCGCGCACTATATATCGAATCGTAAAACTTTACAAGAGTGTTTCTTTGCAGGAGGCTCTATTGCAACGCCTTCACAGTCGTTGTTTTTTTGTTGAAAGTTTTTCGAAGAAGCAATAGACTGCCCACCTTTCTATAAAGCCCGATCTTTCCAGCACGGTTTCAGGAGGATAGAAAATGTCCAGTTCGCGCAGAGAGTTCTTGAAGAAAGGTTCGTTGATGGCACTTGTTGCCGGGATCCCGGGGACCTTCGCCCAGATGGTCTCGGGAATGGGCATTACAACGTCAGCGACTGGTTTGGATTTGGAGTCGTTCGAATCCCAGTTGGGCACGAGTTTTCTGATTAATCAGGAAGCAGCAAAAGTTACGGTAAGGTTGGTCCGCGTAACTAATTTTGCGTCAGCAAAACAGGTTGAGGCAGGCGAACAAGGCTTTTCACTGCTTTTTCGGGGTCCAAAAGAGACAACTCTTAAACAGGGTACGTATCTGGTCGAGCATAAAGAGTTGGGTAAGTTCTCTTTCCTGATCGTTCCGGTTGGAATCAAAGATACGCCCGCTCCACATTACGAGGCAGTCATCAATCGCCTGCATTCTTAACTTCCTGCCACTGCAGCAGCAGATGAATTCCGTGCTGCTCGCTTGGTGAGAAACCCAACCGTTCAAAGAGTCGAAGTGAAGGGTTAAATTCCTCCACGTAAATCCGCGTAACTTTTCCGGAGCGGTTCGCTTCGTCGAGTAATCGTTTGATCAGGTAGCTCCCGACGCCGGCGTTCCGCTCCGCGGGCAGCAGAGTGATGTCGATGATTCGAATTTCCTGGCCCGACCGGGCGACGTAGAGACGGCCTACCGGCCGGCCGTTTGACAGGATTATGTCGTGGGTGGCGGCGCGGTATTTGTTGGCATAGTGCTCTTGTTGCGCGGCAAACTGCGATCGCACGAATGCGTCGCGCTGTTCGTTGGTCCATGGCACCAGGGCCATCTCCTCGGCTCGAGTGCTGCCATAAACTTCAACGAGAAACTCGTGATCGTCCGGGCCAACTGGACGGAGTGAAATGTTGGAAGGTCCTGGCGACTGGCTGCTCATATGAATTGACTATTCGCGAATGCGATTGAAGACTGCCTGGTAGTAAAAGCCGTGCGCGTCTTGCCGAACGGGCACGATGAACAATTCGAACTCGCCCATTTGGTCATGCGAAAAGGGCCGTATGCCCTGATCGAGAAATGTGTCTAAAGGGCCGCGAAAGAGAATCGCAAATTCCTCCTGCTGAGGGTAGACTTTGAACTCTGAAACCTCAGTAAGCTCCAGTTCCACGGGAGTATTTTCGTCAGCCTGAACCTGAAATTTAGTATTCGCGCATTTAGTAAATGCTTCGTGCGTTAAAGAAGCCTCCATTCAAATCTCCTCTCACTCTTAGCCACAAAAAGAAAAAGGGGACAAGATGGTCGATCAAAGGGTTTGAGCTTTGTGTGGCAACTGAGGTTTGTTCATGATCAAAACGAAAAAGTCTTTTATGTTGGGACCAAAATAATATTCCTTGCGCAGCGGCGAGAAAGAATACCCGATCAATCCAGTCTGTTCTACTATCGCCTGGCATCTTTTCTCGAAATCTGACTTGGAAATCACCGCGTAGGGCAAAACCTCTCCGTAATTCCTCAAAACGTGATTCAGGCAGAGCAAATGCTCGTCGCGCCCATTGAGCACCAGGACCTCGTCGTCTAAACCCACAAACTCCTTCAGCGTCAGCAACCGGCACTGAAAGCCCACGCGCGTGGCGCATTGGATAACGTGTCCGAAGTGAATCGTAAATTCGTCGTGGTTCAAGTGGAACGACGCGACCGGATAACGTTGCTCCGAGCCATATTCCGAAACGATGAGCGTCCCACCTGGAGTCAGATGTTTCCACGCGCGTTCGATGAAACGAAAGACGCCGGCGTTAACTATGAATGAGTCAGGCGCATCTTTGTCTGAGAGATCGTATTTCTCCATGTAGTAAGCGCCATCGCCCGTCAACTTCCCTCCGCTACACTCAACAGATGCGACTGGAAAATCTGCGATAACTTCATTCGAGACGATCAGGTCAAACGTTTGGCCCTCAATATCAAACTCCGTCGCATCCTGGTGAAAGTGCCTGCTCTCAGGAAGCAGCTCAGATAAGATCTTTCTTTGGTTCTGCATCAACGCCGGCGACAGATCAAGTATGTGATAGTTGATGCTGGTTCCATTCAAGCTCGCAGCTTGTGTTATGAACGCATGCGCAAAGCTACCGGTGCCCCCGCCAACTTCCAACACTTCGAGCTGCCGCGACTGGTTCAGCAAAGGAACGACTTCAGGGCGCAGCGTCGAAAGACAAAACCGCGAGCCATAATCGAGTCCGCCCAGCGCTTCATGAGGGAAGCGGAAACAGTGATTTACTGTAGGCTCGATTAGATCAAATTCCCAACCAGCGTTTTCAATTCCGTATAAATGAAAATCGATGATGGTTTCGTTTGCACTGTCAGGACGCGGCTGGTCCCTTCTATCAGAGTGATAAAGATTGCGCGGCACGATGTTGACGAACGAAAAAGGATCGTCCAGATCTTCTCGGCGCACGGTTAATTTGATGAACTGCCGTTCCTGGCTCGTTAGAAAATCGATGGCCGCTCTGAATTCGGCATCTTCGAGAATGTTCCCGCCTCCTCTTAGCGCGCTAAAAATCTCCTGGAGCGTTTTGCTGCCGTCAGCCATCAACAGCATGCCGGCAGTCAACGGCGATAATTTCTCTTCCACGATCGGAGGCAGCTCGTCGAGTTTGCGCGAGTAGACCGTGTGCTCCATCGAAGTTCGCACGAGAATCCATTGTCCGCTTGTCGAACGGTATGCAACGGCCGGATTTTGAATCGGTCGAGCCACGTACTGATTAACGAATGGAGCCAAAGGGTCGTAACCTTCCGCGATCAAAAACTCCCTTTGAATCAGTTGCTTCAACTGGAGCCCGTCACCACTCAAACTGTTTATCTCGTCTTCACTGAGCGAAATCCGATTCCCCGATTTGATAGCTAACATCAGAGAACGAACCGGTTCGCCTGGTTGCAGCAACTCTCCTGTTAACCGGTGAAACACCGCGTGTTGGATCACACCCGGAAACAAACGACTCTCGACGAAACTGATGTAGGGGCTGAGCCCGTAGGTAGGCATGAATTCAACCTGTAGCAGGAACCCATTTCATTTCCAGATACGCTGCTTCTTCGCCGATTCTACTAAACCCGAGACGCTCGTACAGCCGCACTGCGGGTGATGAGGCCAGGACGTGCAGATGGATCGGTTTGCCGGCGGATGCAGTTTCCTTCATTAGATCCTGTATTAGACGGCTCCCCACTCCGGCGTTTCTATACTCTGTCAAAACAGCAATGTCTCTCAGCACTATTGCCGCCCCATCTCTATCGACCATCATTCTGCCGATCGGTTGTCCATTCCGAAGAATGATTCGATCATCTACTCGAGGGTGCGTCCTTTCGCGAGCAAGAAACTGCATCCTGATAAAAGCCTGCTTCTGCTCGTCACTCCAACCTGTTCCCTGCAGTTCTTCGATACGCGTGCTCGCGTAAACTGCAAACAAAAACGGCTCGTCCTCGGGTGTCGCATCGCGTAGAGAAAGATTGAGTTTTTCGTTTTCGCGCATGAGTGGCCCATTATAGATCCGCTTCATGTGTGACACCTGTTCGAGTCCTGCTATTCGCGCGGTCTGATTACCGAGCGGCACGAGCTTGCAGCTGGACCAAAGCTCTTTGAAGAGACTCTCATTGCGAACAAAGACATCAACCTCACGTGTCGATTGATCGAACAAGCGAACGACCGTTAACAGGTGGACCGGCAGCGGCAGCGGAATGCTCGGCATGAAACCCGCTAATGCGAGTGCGTGCATACAACGCTGCGCCTCATCCGGCGACGGGTCGACGACGATATCAAGATCGCAAACGTCGCGGTTAGTCCCATGCAGCACCACGGCTACGCTGCCCACCACCACATAACGCACGTTTTCACGGTTAAGTACTTCGATTACGTCACAAAAAGTTTCGGGAACCGGCATAAGTACGTTTAGTACTTTTTCAATTGATCTTGATGTGGAGATTTCGAATTAATCGCTGCAGGTAGTTTGGATGAACCCCGAGAGCCTGGCAGCCTCTGTGAAGTTCCCGTTTAACTTGCGCCGTCGCATCCAGAATGATCTGTTTCTTCGCCTGCGTAACCGCCTGATGATACCTCAGCATCAGGGTGGGCGATAGCTCGGCTTCCAAAACAGCTTCCGGCAGATCTTCGGGCAGGATCAAATCCGTCGTGCCGAGTACGACTGAACGCTCGATTTCGTTTTTCAGCTCGCGCATGTTGCCGGGCCAGTCGTAAGCGGTCAGGAAGTTCGTGTCTCAGTCGAGAAGCCTTTCAATTTCGATTGCAACGTGCGCCGTACTTATCGGCGAAGTAATGGAGGAGCAGCATCCCTAGCAGGTTGCTGAAAAAGCGGCTAGTAACAATCAAAGTGTCCTCTCTGCGCCAACTCGGCGGTCTCTGCGTCTTTGCGGTGAGCTTGTTTGTGAGGATTTGACCGCAGACGCAGAGCCCGCCGAGGTAGCACAGAGAAAATGTTAGTTCTAAAGACCGAAATTACTCTTTCAGCAGCCTGCTAGTTCGCTTGTTGCGCGGTGGACTTGTAGTAGTTGTAGACCGCCTCGTAACGGTAACCCTCGGGCTCTTGCGCAATCGCAGCGAGAAAGATGTCAAACTCACCCATTTCCGGGTGGACCAACCGGTACAGACTCTGCGGCAACAAGAATTCGGGCGAGCCTGAAAAGAAGACCGAGAAGCGTTCCATGCCCTGCTCTTCGGTTGCGTCACTGGGTCGCGACTCAACGGCTACGAGCGTGAGGTCAATCGGTTTCGGCGCGTTGACCTGGACACGAAAGGGCGTGTTCAGGTGTTGTCGGAATTCCTCTTCGGTTTGAAATTGACTCATTAATGGCTCCTGGGGTTTTGTATTCTAAAAACTGTTCAGTTGACTGACGACTTCAACTGCGCGCGCAGGTTCAGGTTCCGAATCAAGCGGTGCAAATAATTGGGATGAACACCCAGCAGTTTCGCAGCCTCCGTGTAGTTACCTTTCGCTTCTTCGATCGCTTTCAAGATGATCTGTTTCTTGGTTTGTGTGACTGCTTCGTGATAGCCCATCGTTGAATGAACTGCTGACGTCTCACGTTCGAGCAACGCTTCGGGCAAGTCCTCCGGAAGAATTACATCGGTAGTGCCGAGCACGATCGCACGCTCGATCGCATTCTCCAACTCACGCACGTTGCCGGGCCAATCGTAGGCCGTCAAACGCGCGCGCGCATCGGGCGAAATGCCCAGCAGCTTCCGGTTGCACTTCGCGCCATACTTGTCGACGAAGTAACTCGCGAGCAGCATTATGTCTTCGCGTCGCTCACGAAGCGCCGGCATCTCGAGGGAAACAACGTTGAGCCGGTAGTAAAGATCCTGACGAAACTCACCGGCTTCAATGGCCTCTTCAAGGTTTTTATTCGTCGCAGCAATCAAACGCAAATCGACTTTGATTGTCGCCGTCCCACCCACGCGCTCAAACTCTCTCTCCTGCAACACGCGTAAAAGTTTGACCTGGAGTGCGGGAGACAATTCGCCGATCTCATCGAGAAAAACTGTGCCGCCGTCGGCGATCTCGAGCCGGCCTTTCTTCTGTGCGAAGGCCCCGGTGAACGCGCCCTTTTCGTGACCAAACAACTCGCTTTCGAGAAGTGTTTCAGTCAACGCGGCGCAGTTCACGGCTATGAACGGCTTCTGTGAACGCTTGCTGTTGCGGTGAGTGGCGCGGGCGGCAAGTTCTTTTCCGGTTCCACTCTCGCCGGCGATTAATACGGTCGAATCGGTCGGGGCGACTTTGGAAATGAAATGGTAGACGCGTTGCATCGCTGCGCCTTCGCCAACCATGTTGTGCTCGATGTTGACGTCTGCCAGCAACCGTTCGTTTTCATTCCGGAGCCACTCGAAATGGCGCGCGTTCTCGATCGCCACGGCAGCGATACCGGCGATCGCTGTGACGAGCTGTAGATGATCCCGGTTGAAATGATCGCCGGCGATCGTCGTGTCGAGATAAACGACGCCCAACTTGTGATCGATCATCACTAGCGGCACGCACATCACGGAATGCGTCCGCGCCTGAATCAAACTTTCGGAAGAGAGTGTCGGCTGCGTCGTCGGATCGTTGGCGATTAACGCCACACCATCACGCAGCACTTGCTGTGCGATCGTCCGGCTAACGCTGACTGCCTTGTCCTTTCCGTCGATCCGGTCCAGACCAAAGACCACACTCGAATCGAGCGAGTCGTTGGTCGTCAAAAGAATTGCGCCTCGCTCCGCCGGCACGACTTCGAAAAGCAGTTCGATCAACCGTTGCAACAGCTCGTCGAGGCCGCGGATCGCGTTGATGCTGGTGCTTATTTTCATCAACGCGCTGAGATCGCGGGCCATCAAATACATCGCATCGTCGATGCGAATCTGTACCGTCGGTCCACTAACTACTTGCGCCTCGTCGATGTTGACTTCACTGGATCGCGATGCGAACTCGCCTTCCTCCGTCAGAAACACAAACTGCGAATCGCCAATGCGAATTCGGTCGCCGTGTTGCATGGTGCGAGACTTGACGGGCAGGTCGTTGACGAAGGTGCCGTTGAGACTTTCCAGATCCGTGATAACGAAGCCGTTGTCCTGCCTTTCGATCTTGGTATGACGGCGGGACACGGACGCATCGGCGATGCAGACGTTGGCAGCCGTCTCACGACCAATCACGAACGCATCTACGTCGATTGTGAAGATGGTCCCTTTTAGTTTTCCTGAGATCGCTGCTAGTCGCGGGTTCATGTTTCTGAAAAGCTTACGGCCAGGCTGTTCGGCAGAGTCTAACTGATCGGCTATCCGATCGGATAGCGAGGTTATCTATTTGGATAGGAACCACGGATTTTGAAACTTGCAACTACGGCAAATCTCGAAGGTTTTTAGTTGAGATCATTTGGCATGAGACTCGCTAAAGGTGAGGGTGCACTGAAGGGGCTCGAGTAAACCGAGTTTGAAGCAAACCGGAGAAGGAAGCCCCGGTTTGCCGGGAAAGCTGCGCAGCGAGTACCAGATCAAACAACGAGCTGCTGTCACAGCTTGTGCGCCCGCTCGTCTCCCCAAGAGCAGAGCAGCAACCCAACGCCCCCGGGTTGCTGTTCTGCTTTTTACCTACCTGAGGGAATATCTTTACGGATTTCGCGTTACTAGCAAAAGCAGGGACCGATTGCCCAGAGGGTCTTGGACCAGCGGCAGGCTTGATTTTTTTAGGTCAGCTCAGCAACAGCCACCTGCTTGCTGTAACTGTAGCGAGGCCAAGTCCATTGCCTTTAAGACGTTCAGCATTTCGCGCTTGATTCCCACGCGGCAGCACGATCAGGACGCAAGGCTGATCAACTCACCAACCCATTGAAGGGCCAGCCCGGCCCAGGAGGAATTAGTGATGGCTAATGAACGAGACAAGGGACAAAAGAAGATCAACGAAGCTCAGCAGAAGTTCAATGAGGGTCAAGCAAAGATCAACGGCGCTCTTTGTTACGTCGACTGGCACGTTATTTACTCCATCAAAGCGCTAGTCAAGGCGTTGGAAGATGCCGACCTACTGACGGACGCTCAGCTCCGCAAGGCAAAGAAGGAGCTTGATCGGGCGCATTTCACGAGTGAGAGAGTTGCCTCGATCGACCCGCCAGGGTGTGATCCCAACTTACTGGTTAACGGATTCCCAAAAGAGTCGGAGGGTCTACTTCCGAAGGAACCGGATATCAGGGCTGCCTAGCGCAGCCAACATCAAACTCCACACACTTAGGCAGCGAACAGACAAAGCTTTACTGGTCGCTGCCTATTATTGTGACGTTACCTTGCTTTATTCCTCGTTGACATACGAGTTGTTGGTGATCCGGTGACCAGGCATACGCGAAAATCTGATCGCTATCGAAACTGGTGAGCTGCCTCGTCTCGTCCGTGTTGATGTCATAACTCCAGATGTTAGAGATCCCTTTTTCATGCTTTATGAAGCTCAGCGTGTGATTGTCCAGCCAGTAGAGTCGCTGCCACTCCATCAAGGGAATGTTGAGGCGTTTTAACGGCGGCCCGCCCTTGGCGGAAAAAATGGCGACATCACCCGGGCCTGAGTTGAGCGGAGAACGAGCAACGAACAGCGAATTGTCGGGCGAGTAGACCGGCATTCGATATCCATCAATTAACTTTACAGGTTCGCCGCCTTCAAGCGGGACGCTCCATATACCCCGGCCGCCTACGTCTTCTACATGGTCATAAGCGACCCATTGGTTGTCCGCTGAGACTGAGGGATAGGCATTACCGTCGCTAGCGGTCAGTTGCTTTATGTCGTTACCCGTTTCCGCATTCAGACGATAAATATCGAACCCGCCGCCTCGAGTCGATAAGAAGACTATAAACTTCCCGTCCGGTGACGCAGCGGGAGTGTAGTTGTCCCCGGAGTTGACCGTAAGCTGGACCTGATTCGAACCATCGGGGTCGATTCGCGATAGATTAAGCCGATCCTGGGCCATCGCTGCGTAAACAATCTTGTCCTTGGCGGTCCAGCTAACACCCGAGATCTCTCCGGCTCCCGTCATGATCGCAGCCGGCGCCGACGAGCCATCGACCGTCAAACGCCACATCCTCCAGTTCCAGTCCGTCTTTACCGAAACGATCTTTTCGCCTGACACGCTAACGCTGTAATACTCGGTGAGGTCGTTAGTCAGTTTCTGAATCTCCCCAGACGGGTACGCGATCCGCCATAGCTGAAGCGGCGACATGGCCCGCTCTCTGGCGCTGATGATCAATGCGCTCATGTCCGGCTGCCAGGCGACCTGGTAAACCAACGGCCATGATCGATTTCCGATCATTTGTTCTTTACCGGTGTTTAGGTCGATGGCGATCAAATCGACATGAAAGCCCTTGTTCCACCGGCTGGCGGGAGAAACGATGGAGCGGCCATCAGGAGACCAGGACAGTCCAAATTCTGAAAACCTGTTCCTGCCGTTGCGCGTTGCGAGTGTTCGCTCTTCCGTTGCTGCGATGTCCGAAACAATGACGGAGGATTCATTAGTGTCATTGTTGTAACGGACAAAGGCGAAGCGATCGCCTTCTGGTGAAAGACTGATGGGACTATCGACGCTTTCTTTGAGTTTTACAGGAAGTGCACCCTGAAGCGCGACCCGATATAAAACGCCGGACCTGCTTTTCTCTTTGCGCGTAAAGTAGAGGTAGTTATTGTCGGGGGAGAACGTTACTCCGAGATAGTGCACGTCGTCAGCAGGAACGACGACGGAAGTGCCGAAGCTCGTAGTGCCCGTGACAATCAGCCGTTGTTTCCCGTCCTGCTGCTCTGCGTGCGCTACAAGCCTTCCATCGGGCGAGACGGCGGAACAGATCGAAGTGCCGGCGTTTGTCAGAGGCTTTTGCGGCTTCAAGACCATTACCGGCGCCTGCTCGGCGACTTGCGGAACATTGTTGTCGCGATTAGTGACCTGTCCGATGAATCGCGTGACGTAGGGCAACAGAACGAGCAGAGCGAGTACGCCGGTTACACCCGTAAAAAGCGCTGCCGCCTTGTGCGATCTGATTTCACTCAACAGAAAGTCAGCGGTAGAGATTGCCTGCGACTTTAGCCGCGTGAAGAGCGCGGATCCCGAGCCCACGACATGTGTTTCGTAAGGCTTGGTGGGCTGGGAATACCAACGCAACGTTGTTTGCCCGGTTGCCAGATGATCTTCGTGCTCGCGTTCGAGTTCTCGCTGCAAGGTGTTCAGATCTGAGGCGAGCATAGTCACCGTTTGGTATCGCGTGGTGCGTTCTTTATCGAGCGCCTTTTCTACAATCTCACGAAAACGAACCGGCATCTCTTCCGGTAATATCAGCGTCGGTGGATGCTGCGCGATTATCGAAGCGATCGTTCCGTTCGGAGTGCGCGCCTCGAATGGCGTCGTCCGTGTAAGCATCTCGTATAGGACCACGCCGAGACTCCAAATATCCGTTCGCTCATCCAACTCCATCTCACGCAACTGTTCCGGGGACATGTACTTCACCGTTCCCATCAACGTGCCAGCTTCGGTGCGAACGGCTGTCGAAATGTGGTGCGTTCCCACTGGCAACTCGGGCTCGGTCACGGCGTCGGGCTCGTGCAGAACCTCGGTCAGCTTCGCCAGACCAAAATCCAGCACCTTCACGTAACCGTCAGGCCTAAGCATTATGTTTTCCGGTTTGATATCGCGATGGACGATACCGGCGGCGTGAGCGGCTCCAAGAGCGTCTGCGACCTGGCGAGCGATGTGCAGAGCATCTAGTGCCGTTATTTGTTCGCGCGTCAGTTTGTCGCGCAGTGTAATCCCCTGGATGTACTCCATCGCGATGAAGTGACGATTGTTCTCAGTCACTCCAATTTCGTGGATTACGCAGACGTTGGGATGATTTAGAGCTGAAGCTGCACGCGCTTCCTGTTGAAAACGAAGTACTCGCCGGGTGTCGGTGGCGAACGCGCGGGCGATCATCTTGAGCGCGATCTTGCGGCCTAGCTGGTCGTCCTGCGCGAGATAGATTTGGCCCATGCCGCCGGCGCCGAGGGGACACAGGATCGTGTAGCGCCCAACTCTTTGACCGTTCGCAAACTCACTTCCGTCGGGCTCCTCGTCAGACAGCATGCCGGCGGCAAATTCATACGCGGGAGCGCTTAAAAAGTCCTCATTACTGTCGTCGGCGGTCAATAAGGCTTCGACTTCTTCGCGGATGGACTTGTCGTCGGCGCAAACCTCGTTGAGAAACTCTATACGCTCGGTCGGGGTCTTTTCCTGAGCGGATTGGAAGATCTCTTTTATTCGTTGCCATCTGTCATGGGTGATCATGTTGATTCTTGAGAGGTTTGATGTTGCAACGGCTTAACTGCTTATAACGCGAGATTCGCGGTTTAAATCCCTCAACAAGACTTTTTGACGCGCGTAAGTTCCCGCTTCAGAAAGGCTTTTGCCGTTCTCCATTCACGCTCGACCGTCGCGTGAGAGATCTTCATGACCTCCGCCGTTTCCCGGATGGTCAGACCACCAAAGAAGCGCAACTCCACGATCCGCCCCTGAGCGGGATCGATCGCTTCGAGTTGGTTCAGCACATCGTGCAGTGCGAGGAGGTCTGCGTCGGGCTGCGCGCCGAAGGCCGGGACGTCTTTTAACGACACTTCGTGGCGATCGCCACCGCGTTTCACCGAGTAGTGCGCGCGCGCGTGGTCTACCAGAATACGGCGCATGATCTGTGCTGCGACGCCGAAGAACTGCGCCCGGTTCTGCCAGCTCATGCTGTTCTGATCGTAAAACTTCAGGAACAGCTCATTTACCAGGGCGGTCGCCTGGAGAGTGTGTTCGCGTCGCTCGCGGCGAAGGTAGCTCTCGGCCAGACGATGCAGTTCGTCATAGACCAGCGGCATCAACTGATCAAGTGCCTTCTCATCACCCGTGCTCCATTTCTTCAGTAGCTGGGTGATGCCTTCAGACGAACGAGTCGCCATTCGCAGTTTTCTCTCTGTCTCACGTTGGTGGTGGAAGTGGGCGATCACTTCAAAGGCCCGTGTGGGTCAAGATTCTAGCATCAAAAAATTTTTTTTGAGGCAATCTTCGTGTGGATCTCGCGGTTATTAGGCAAAAGAACAAGGGGTTCTCTTCTGAGGGGAAATAGGGCGGGGTTCATGAGCGACTAAGTCTGAAGCACAAGCTCGTGAGTAAAACCTCCACATTTCTCACCCCCGCCCGCCAGAAAACAAAGCGGCAAGCAAAGATCCTCCGCTCTTTGCCGCTTTGTTTTTCTTCTTGTGTTTAATGATTAAGGCAAAATGCGCCAGTTGTTGTTCGGTTCGGTTGGTATCGTCTTGTGCTTTTCCATCCAGTCGACGATCAACTCACGAATCTCCTCGCTTGATCGGGAAACAACTGGGGCATTTTTATACATCGTGTATCCGCCGCCACCGTTTACCCGATAATTATTGGTCGCCAGACGAAGCTTCCGCGTAAGCGACAACGGCTGCCCTTTAAAGCGAAGGTTTTGAATGCGACTGCCAAGCGGCTTCGTGAGGTCGAGATCGTACGTGACGCCTTCAGCGATGTCGAAGTTGTAGGCGGGGATCTTGTCGTTGATCAATTCGCGAGGCGTTTTGCCCGCTTCGTAAGTGTTGTAGTACTTCGCAGAGTGTTCCAGCGCGTCCTTGAGCTGTTGGCCCGTGACTTCCAGGACCACGAGTGTGTTTTCGTAGACGTAGAGTTCCGTCACGTCGCGTACAGTCACCGGACCTTTCGCGATGCGCGCCTGCTGATTGAAGCTCGCCACCATTGAGACATCGGCTTTACCGGCGTCGAGTTGGACCTTTTGGATCAAGTCGAGAATTGCCGTGTCGCGAAAGCGTGACTCTTCAGCCGTTAGATCCTGCGGCGACTGTGCAACTACTCGCTCGAGCCACTCCTGCGTTTGTCGATCGTAAGGCTCCGCCAGCCTAACCACGTCCGGATCGGGCTCGACGCGATCGTCGGCAGGGATCGTCCGCGCTGACTTCGCGTAAACGCGCCAACCGGTCGGCGCCTTTTGCAGGTACAGATCCGCGCGGGCGAGATGCCGTCCCCAATGATTTGCCTGAGTGAGCAGAACCCCGTTGATGTAAAGCGAAGGTACGTCGCGATGTGTATGGCCCATGAAGATCACGTCCACTCCGGGCACGTCGTTCGCGATGGCGATTGCCGAGTTTTCGTGCGGGATCTGTCCCGGACTCACTTCACCAGTGCGCAAGTCCTCGCCGAGTCCCATGTGCATCGCGATAACAACGACGTCCACTTTCTCCTGCGTACGCAGTGCGGCGACCCACTTGCGCGCTTCAGCCACGGGCTCGCGAAATTCGAGGCCCGCGTAGTTCGGCGGATTGTCCCAGTACGGCACTCCCGGCGTCGTAAGTCCAATAATCCCGATCTTCACGCCCGCCACGTCTTTCACGATGTACGGCTTGTAATGAGTCCGCTGCGTTCCCTTCTCGTAAGTATTGCCCGACAGCCATGGAAACTTCGCTTCGCCACGCGCCTTCTCCAACACTTTCAGCCCGAAGTTGTACTCGTGATTTCCCACCGCCATCGCGTCGTAGTTGAGCGAGCTCATGATGAGCATCATCGGATCCGGTCGCACGTTGTTTTTGCGACTGTGAAACGACGCGAGCGGCGAGCCCTGGATCGTGTCGCCTGAGTCGATGAGCAACGTGTTTGGTTGCTCTTTGCGAATGCGCTTGATTAGCGTCGCGACTTTGGCGAGCCCGCGATTGTCGGGTTTGTCCGTGTAGTAATCTACGGGCAGGATGTTGCCGTGCAGATCGGTCGTGCCGAGGATCGTTATTTGCACCCGCTCCGGCACCAAACTCTGCGCGACAAGAACGATTACTAAGAGAATGAGAAGAACACTTAGCGACTGAAAAAGAGGCGAGACTTTTCGTTTGTTCATTTGGTTCATGGTTAATAATCAACAACCGTGCCGAGTGTTTGTTAGCTTAGACCAAAATCGCTTAAGGTAGTAGCGCGAACAAGGATCTGACAGATGGATAACTTAGTAACCTCCAACATTCGTCAACGACCCATCCGCACGCTCGTCAGCGTGGCCGGAATTGCGCTCGGGGTGAGCCTGGTGATGCTGTTCACTGGACTTGCGCGCGGCATGTCAAACGACCTGCAACGAAGAGCGAGCAACGTACGCGCCGAGCTGATATTTATGCGTCCCGGCGCGGTCCAGTTAACCGCCATGACTGGCAACCTCGATACGCGTTACCTCGAGCGCCTGAAAGCGATTGACGGGATCGAAGAAGCTTTGCCCGTGTACCGCCACATCTTTCAAGGCTCCCGCGGCTTCGGATTCGAACAGATCGACGGCGTTGAGTGGGATTCATACGCGAGCATCAACGGCATCAACATCGTCGAAGGCAGAGGTTTGCAAGGACCGAACGAGGTGGTCATCGACGAGACGAAAGCGCGCAACAACAACCTTCGCGTCGGCGATCGGTTTAAGCCGTTCGGCACGGATGACTATCGCATCGTCGGAATTTACTCACCCGAATCCGGAGCGCGCGTGAAGATGACGCTGGCAGCGATGCAACAAGCCCAGGAAAATCCGGGAAAGTGCACGTTTATTTTTCTGAAACTACGAAATCCGGATCAGGTGCAGGAGATGGCCGCGCGCATCGACCGGGAACTACCCGGCAATACCATCCAGCCGACGCGCGAGGTCTTTACAAGCTTTGAAAAGACCATTCCGTATTTGGGTGTGTTTCTGCGCGTCCTCGTCGGACTTGCGGCAGTGGTGAGTGCCCTCGTGGTGATGCTCGCGATGTATACGACGATTACCGAACGCACGCGCGAGATCGGGATCCTGAAAGCGATGGGCGCGTCGCGTGGTTACATCGTCGGTGTGATTGAGAAGGAAGCGATACTAATCAGTTTCATCGGTCTAATCGCAGGATTCATCGTCTCTGTTATCGCGGGTTATTTGATCCAGAAAACGTACGGGCTGATTTTTGAATACAGTTGGCAGTGGGCGCTAGTGGCAGCGGCGATCGGCCTCATCGGCGGTGTGCTCGGCGCGCTCTATCCAGCGTGGCGTGCTTCAAATCTGGATGCAGTCAACGCACTCGCCTACGACTAACAATCATTCGCTCGCGGGGACAGGTTGCGATAGATCGGTCGCGGCCTCGTTTGAGAGGTTGCGCAACGACAGTCCGCGCTTCCAGATCAGGATCACACCAATCGCGGTCCAGAAAATGTCGCGGCCTTTGCGCACGATCGCCAGTGTCTCACCGATGCCGCGTGCAAATCCGAGTACTCTCGAAACCTGACCGGTCCCTCCTTCATCAACACCAGCGCGCAACGGCACAAACTTAAACGCCACATTGATGATTCGATTCACTGATTCAAGAATGAATGCCTGCTTCAGCGTCGGCGCAACCGGACTGATAAACGACAGCGTCGTGTAAACCTCAATCACACCCGCCACATGAAAACAGCAGTCGAGAAGAAAGATTGAAACGAACCGTCGCTGGTTTCTTTCGTAGAACCCGTAAACTCGCTCTTCAAGCACTTCGGCGCGCGGTTTGATCTTCTTCATCAACCTCGATGCAATCCCGCGCTGAATGAGAAACCCGGCCGCACCGCTAAGGAACCGTGCCTGTGTGCGAATCAACAAGAAGATCAGCGGGACGACCACGACGGTCGCGCACAGCGCTCCGATACTCGCGTATCGCAATGGCTTCGGCAGCGAGAAACTCAACAGCAGCGTTGCAGTGCCGCCGAAAATGAACAGCGCGACGGACATTGCATAAAAAATGTTTTCAATGGCGAGTGCCGGAAGTCCCACCATCAACGGCACCTTGTCTTTGACAAACACGCCCTTCGACGGTTCGCTCACGGCGACGCTGACGAACGGAATGATGTTGCCCAGCGCGTCGCCCATGATTCGCGCCTGGAACGCATCGCGAAACGGCAACCGGTACGGCGCTTCGACACAACGCGTCCACGCCAACCCCCGGGCGGCGTAGCGCAAACTGGAGATGAGGAGAATCAGGAGAAAACCGGCGCCGAGTCGTTGAATGCCGTCGAGGATGTGCCCGATGCCCGCGCTGCTAACGAAATAGATAAACAGAAGGAATCCCAGCAGACCGAATATGATTCCCAGTGGCGCGAATCTCCTGCTTCGAGTTCGCGTCTCAGATGGGTTTGGTTGCGGTTTTTCGGCAGGCATCGAGACTAAACGTACCACACGGTTTTGTCGTTTCGGCAACAATCATGCCGCCAGTTTGAAACACGGATAAACTCGATTATGATGCTACGTTCATTGAAACACACAAATCGAGCACGAAACCTATGAGTCAATCCCAACCAGCGGTTGCGCAAGTTTCCCAAAGCCCTCTTACAACCCTTTCAGAAGACGAGACGATGTTTCGCTCCAGTGTGCGCGAATTTGCCGAGGGCGAGCTGCGGCCGCGCGTCGAGCACATGGACGCGACTGCCAAGCTCGATCCGGCGGTCATCAAACAATGTTTCGACCTCGGATTGATGGGCATCGAAACGCCTGAAGAGTACGGCGGCGCGGGCGCGAATTTCTTTACCGCAATCCTCGCCGTCGAAGAGCTTTCGCGTGTTGATGCATCGGTGGGTGTTTTCGTCGACGTTCAAAACACGCTCGTCAACAATGCGTTTATCCGCTGGGGCACCCCGCAACAAAAACAAGACTATCTGACGCGACTCGCAACCGAGCATGTCGGTGCGTATGCGTTGAGTGAACCCAGCTCCGGATCGGATGCGTTTGCAATGCAGACCCGTGCAGTCGATAACGGCGATCACTATGTTCTGAACGGACGCAAGCTCTGGATTACAAACGGCATCGAAGCGGAGATCTTCGTTCTGTTCGCCAACGCAAATCCTGAAGCAGGTTATCGCGGCATCACGGCGTTCATCGTCGAAAAAAGCTTCCCCGGTTTTTCGATCGGCAAGAAGGAAAACAAACTCGGCATTCGCGCCTCGTCAACAGTCGAATTGATTCTTGAAGACTGCAAGGTGCCTAAGGAAAACGTACTCGGCGAAGCAGGTAAGGGTTATAAAATCTCGATCGAAACACTGAATGAAGGCCGCATCGGCATCGGCGCCCAGATGATCGGCATCGCGCAGGGCGCCCTCGAAAGCGCACTCGCTTACACAGCCGAACGCCAACAGTTCGGCAAAGCAATCAATCAGTTCCAGGCCGTGCAGTTTCAACTCGCGGAGATGGCGACGGAGTTGGAAGCGGCGCGGTTGATGGTCTACAACGCTGCGCGCATGAAAGACGCGGGAATCAACTTCGTGAAAGAAGCGGCGATGGCGAAGCTTTACTCGTCGCGTGTCGCGGAGCACGTCAGTTCGAAAGCGATCGAGTTATATGGCGGTTATGGTTACGTGAAAGATTATCCGGTTGAGAAATACTGGCGCGATTCAAAGATCGGTGCGATTTACGAAGGCACGTCAAACATGCAGTTGCAGACGATCGCCAAGCTAATCATCGGCAAATGA